>NZ_MELG01000008.1:0-29176 GCF_001767535.1 Acinetobacter sp. GWC1_38_13
TTGCAGCATCTGAGATTGGGTTTTCAGCTTGATGAATAGTGTTGATCGCATTATCAGCTAATAAATATTTAGGCGTTAAGGTTTTTAGCAATGTGTTTTTATTTGAATTTAAGATTGATAGGCGAATGTATCACCATTTGACGACGATAAGATGAAAAAACGCTTATCAATATGAAAAAAGTGCGTATAATGCCCCCTATCAAATATGCGCTCATAGCTCAGCTGGATAGAGCACTTGGCTACGAACTAAGGGGTCGGGAGTTCGAATCTCTCTGAGCGCACCAATTTGAAGAATTAACCGCTTAATAGCGGTTTTTTTGTGTCTAAAATTTATGTTATTTGCATATAAGTTTATAAATCCAAAAACTGAATCTGTTGCAAAGTTCATAGCAAAAAAAACAACAGTGATAGTGTGCCAAAATTAATTTATGTTCTAATAGGGTACGTCTTTCAAATGTAAGAAATAAGAAATGTCTGAACAACGTCCAACACTATCACTGCGTTATTATCTCAATTTAGATGAGTCTCAAGATGGTTTTGCTTTAGTGACTTTTGGTAAGAAAACCATCACTCGTTTTCTGACACCAGTGATTAGTATTGCAGTGATTCTATGGGGATTATATTTAGGTTTAACGGGTGTTGGTCGTTATTATGTTGCATTGGGTGTTTTTTTCTTGCTTATGCAAGGGTTAATGCGTTATTGGTTATTACCATTGCTGTTTAAACGACAATTTGTTCGTTACCAGTTTGGCAAAAGTGAACAGGGAATTGATTTATATCAAGACCAATTTGAGCTTTACGCAGCAGGGAAAAAGCAAACAGTACAATACACAGAGGTTCAATCTTTTGCGATTGGAAAGCTGACGTATATGTTGGAGTTAAAAAACCATACTGTTGTTATTGTGCCTAAACGCGCATTTACAGATTCTATTGATCAAAATAAGTTTGAAAATAGCTTTAAAAAATAAATTTTTCATCGGTTATAAAAGCAAGGAGCTTTCATGAGTACACATCCTTCAAAAATTGTTTGTGTGGGGCGAAATTATGCAGAACATGCAAAAGAATTAGGAAATGCTATTCCAGATCGCCCGATTTTATTCATGAAACCTCCAAGTAGTTTAGGTTACTTAGAAAAAGGAATTGATTGGAATAAAGCATTGGGTGAATGTCACTACGAATGTGAAATCTGCGTACAAATTGCACATCCACTTTCAAAAGAAACTGACATCTCAAAGGCATTAGAAGCCGTAGGTGCAATTACTTTAGGTTTGGATTTGACTCTTCGTGATCTGCAAAGTGATTTAAAAGAAAAAGGGCAGCCTTGGGAGCGAGCAAAAGCATTTGATGGCGCTTGCTTGCTTGCGGAATGGATTGAGATTGATGAAATTGGCGATTTGCAAGAGCTAGAACTTATTCTGATGATCAATGGAGTTGAACGTCAACATGGATTTAGTCGCGATATGCTATTTGATATCGGCGCTTTGTTAGTTGAGATCAATCAATCATTTAGTTTACAAACTGGTGATGTGATTATGACAGGTACTCCAGCAGGTGTAGGGGCATTGAAACCCCATGATAAATTGACAATGAAATTGATTACTCAGACTGGTGAGTATGATTGGAATACTTTTGTTAATGCATAATGCATGATCTTATGGCATTGATTTGAATGAATTAATGCCATTTTTTATATAAAGAATGAAAAATAAAATGAAACTGTGTTTTTTCCTTGTGATCTTATTGATCACAACTATCAGTCATAGCAAGCAGCTTGCTTTAAGTTTTGATGATGGGGTCAATCCTGATCTAAATCCGAATGCACAGCAAATTAATCAAAGAATTCTAGAACAACTTAAACAAAATCATATACGAAGTATTGTTTATCCAAGTGTAATTAAAATCGGTGATTATAAAGGCTTGAGTTTGGTTGCCGCATGGGGAAAGCAAGAGCATAAAATCGGTAACCACAGTGAATTGCATTCCAATTTAAATAAGGAACAGGTCACAACGCAGCAATATATTGATCAAATTTTCAGAGCAGAACAAGTATTTAAACCATTGACTGGTTGGGTTCTCAGATATCGTTATCCGTTTTTGAAAGAAGGTAATACCATAGAAAAAAGAGATGGAGTTGCGCATTATTTACAACAGCAGGGTTATGAATCAGGTGCTGTGAGTATTGATGCTAGTGACTGGTTTTATAATTTAAAATATCTTTCTTATACTAAAAATGGACAAACAGCTGATCTTGAAAAATTAAAGAATGCTTATATTGATCATTTATTGGATCGAGCAAATTATTATGATCAATTGGCGATACAGACTGTCGGGTATTCTCCAAAGCATGTATTGCTACTTCATGTGAATGCAATCAATGCAGCATTTCTCAATGATGTAGTCGAGACATTTAAGCTGCATCAGTGGCAATTTATAGATAGTGAAACTGCTTACCGAGATCCGATATATCGATTAAAAACAAATGTTTTGCCAGCAGGGGAAAGTATTGTTTGGTCTTTAGCTAAACAGCAAGCTAAGGCTCAGTTGCGTTATCCTGCTGAAGATGCGCCATATGAACTTGAGCGACTAAAACGGTTTGGTTTGGAATAAATTTAGCGTCCTTGATAGTATTTTCTAAACTGATCAGGGGTGTAATTCATCCAACGTTTAAACATATAAATAAAGGCTGATGAACTTGCATAACCTAAGTCTAGAGCAATACTTTCAATCGTGTAACCTTGATTTAATAAAGACATTGCTTTCATCACTTTTAAACGTTGTCGCCATTCGTGTAAGGACATCCCGAGTTCTTTTTGACAATGTCTCGCCAATGTTCTTTCAGTCATATTTATCATCGCTGCCAGCTCAGCTAGAGTGCTGTTGTCAGCAGGATGTAAATGTAGGTGATTTAATATTTGAGCTAAAGCAGGGTGCTCTGTACTGGGTAAATAACTCCCGATGATTTCGGCATGGGTTAAGGTATCAAGTAGAACATGCAATATTCGCAAATATTCCGGATCGTGATCTTTAAAAGCATGTTTTTGTATATGTTCAAGTAGTGCTGGCACCAGTGGTGCGGTCAGTAAAATTCCTGCCCGTTGAGGCATTTTTTCACAAAGTGATTCATGAACATAAAGGGTGCAGTGCGTTACATCATTTCGATTCACACCACTATGTTGAGTATGTGGTGGTAACCAAATCCCATACGGTGGAGGAGTGAGATAATGTACCTGATCAATATTTACTTCTAAAACACCATCAAAAGCATAGATAAACTCTCCCCAAGCATGCGCATGTTGTGGATAAACCGTTGCAGCAGGTGCATCGCGTATGCTGAGCCACAGAAGTTCTGGTATTTCGTTATAAGCAGGGAGTTCCTGAAAATCTTGAACTCGCTGTGCTGATTTTTTCATAGAAAGAATTGCCTGAAAACACACATATTTTGTCTCTTTTTCACTATATCATTAAAATACGACAGTCTTATAGTGGTTCAATATCGTGTATATGGAACTTGCTATGGACGAGCGTAAAGCCTTAGATCAGACAGCCTCAAGTCTAATGATCGTATTGTGTATGGTTTGGGGGCTACAGCAAGTTATTTTAAAAATGGCAGCTTCAGACATTAGTCCTTTGATGCAAATTGCTTTGCGATCTGGCTTAGCAGCATTACTTTTATTGCCGTTGGTGTTGCTTGATCAAAAAAGTCAATTAATGAATCCCAAGAACCTGAAAGCTGGGACATTAGTCGCTGTTCTATTTTCTCTAGAATTCTTTTTACTCGCACAAGCACTCCAGTTGACTTCTGCTTCGCATGCAGTTGTTTTGCTTTACACAGCCCCTATCTTTGTGGCGCTAGGTTTACATTGGAAGTTACCATCTGAGCGCCTAACGCTATTGCAATGGACTGGCATTGGTATCGCTTTTATCGGCATTGTGGTGACTTTTATTCGTTCACAACAGATAGGGGCAAATACATTTCAGCAACAGATCTTATGGGGAGATTTATACGCCTTAGCTGCGGCAATTGCTTGGGCGGCCACTACAGTTACGGTACGTTTATCCTCTTTGGCTCAAGCTGCAGTTACCCAAACTTTATTTTATCAGTTGGCTGGTAGCTTTATTCTGTTGCTAGGTTTGGCATTTTTCATGGGACAAGCAGTTGTACAGTGGACACCATTAGTAATGGGGAGTTTAGCTTTTCATACTTTGATCGTGTCTTTTGCTAGTTTTTTAGCATGGTTTTGGTTATTACGAAATTATTTAGCCTCTCGACTGGGAGTATTTTCATTCCTCACCCCTTTGTTTGGAATCATATTTGGCGTATGGCTGTTAGATGAGAATATAGAAGCAAATTTCATTTTTGGGACGGCATTGGTATTACTTGGAATTTTAGTTGTGAGTTTGCAGGGATGGTTGAGGAAATAAAAAGACCTCCAAAGAGGTCTATTCAATTATTTTTGTTCAAAAATAATTGAAAGTGGGATGGAGAGTTTTGCTGCTAAGTAGTCATTACTTTCCACTAGCGATGGCCCAAGGCGTTCAATCCATTCATCATCTTCATGAATATTGGCAACATCGTGGCTTAATGGCAATGGATACGGTAGAGCTGTAAAAAAGCTCCAAAAATCGACTTGTGCTAGATTTCGTACCAGAACATATTCGTCCGTATCGGTGCGTTTAATCAGATTTTGCTTTTCAAGCTGAAGAATGTAAGAGGGTAAACGACCAAGCTCACCACGACCAATAATATTGAGTAGCTCTTGTTCGCTAACACTTTCACCGATTTGTTGCTTACGGTAAAACAATTCTAAAATATCCAATAACATCAAAATTGGATGGCGCTTTTTTTCTTTACCAGAATGAAAGGCGGTGAGTGCATAACTCACTTCCACACCCAATAAAATGATATTCCAAGACAGATAGATCCAAAGTAGAAAAATAGGAACTGCTGCAAAAGCACCATAAACGATTTCATAGCTGGTGAAATTACTCATGATCCAGCCAAATAAACGTTTTAAAATTTCAAAAACGGTCGCGCTGAAACATGCCGCAATCACAGCTGAAAAAATTGGTACCGTCCGATTGGGGATCGTCCAATATAAAATGAAGAATCCGACAATGGTCAAAATAAAGGAAATGAGCCATAAAATTAATGCACCATCAAGCTGATAACCCGCAAAGTTATTACTTAAAACATTCATTGATGCGACAGTAGATGAAAGTACAAAAGCACTGCCTAGAATGATTGGACCTAAAGAGATAATTGTCCAATAACGCATAAAACCAACAAGACCTGTTCGAGTTTCTTTGACACGCCAGATACGATTGAAAACGGTTTCAATCGAAGACAGCATCAGTACAGTGGTGACAAAAAGAAACAGTACCCCAATCACGGTGAGGTTACTGGATTTTTCGGTAAATGCGTTCAGTGCCTTGTCAAAGGCAATGGTACTTTTTGGTAAAAAATTACTGTAAATCAATTGCTGTAGTTGTTGTCGAGCAGGCTCTAAGGCTTTAATTGAGGAGATAATGACTAAGAAAACGGTCAGCATCGGAACAACTGCAAACAAGGTGGTGTAGGTGAGTCCTCCAGCTTGTTCTCTACAGCGATCAGCTTCGAAACGCCGTAACACAAATACAATAAATTGAAACCATGTTTTTTCTAAAAAAGGCAGATTTTTTAGATAACGATTTAAGATCATGGGTTCTATCCTAGTTATTTTTAATAAAATCCTATGCATACATAGGAATTACTACCGCGAAAAGTATAAAAAATGTCGTATAGTGTTCTTTTTAACAAAATACTTGAAAGCGATGCAACCTTACGTTCTTGTTCTTTATTACAGTAAATATGGTTCAACTCGAGAAATGGCTCATCTAATTGCCGATGGAATTGAGTCTTCTGGTATCACAGCTCGTATTCGAACCGTTCCTAATCTCGCAACTGTTGTTACCCAAGCAGAACCGAGCATTCCTGCAGAGGGGGATGTTTATTGTACTTTAGATGATTTGACGTATTGCTCAGGTTTGGCACTTGGTTCACCTACTCGCTTTGGTAATATGGCGAGCGAGATGAAATACTTTTGGGATCAAACCACGAGTTTATGGTTGAATGGTGCTTTGCATAATAAACCAGCATGTGTTTTTACTTCTTCTGGCTCGATGCATGGTGGGCAGGAAAGTACTTTGCTTAGCATGTTACCGCCATTATTCCATCATGGTATGTTCATCATGGGGTTGCCAAATTCAATTTCAGCCCTGTCCAATACTAAAAAAGGCGGTACACCTTATGGGGCAAGTCATGTCAGTGGGCCTCGTCATGATCAAAGTTTGAGTGCAGATGAAAAAGTATTATGCGAAGCGCAAGGTAAACGTTTAGGTGATGTCGTAAAAGCATTGTTAGGAAAAGTTTAGATCTAAAAATGGGAGCATCTGCTCCCATTATTTTATTTTTTAATTTGCCAATCGTAGATTTTTTTCTGATAGGCATACCACATCATCCACAGTCCAATCAGTAACATTGGTACAGTGAGAATCTGACCTTTAGTCATCCAACCGAATAGAATAAAACCTTGATCTGCATCGGGCTGACGGAAGAACTCCATAAAGAAACGTGCAACTCCGTAGCCCATCAGGAATAATGCTGAAACCGCCATACGGGGACGTGGTTTAGCACTAAACCACCAAAGTATGATAAATAGAATCAGACCTTCACAGAGCGCTTGATAAATTTGCGACGGATGGCGAACTAAACCTAAAGGATCAGTTGGAAAAATCATACCAAATGGATAGCTAAGGTCTTGAACTTGACGACCATACAATTCACCACCAATAAAATTACCGATACGACCAAACATCAAACCTGTCGGTACACAGGGTGCAATAAAGTCCAAGGTTTGAAACCATGTTTTCTGATATTTCTTACACCAGAATAGCATTGCGATCATGACACCCAAGAAACCGCCGTGAAAGCTCATCCCACCTGTCCAGACTTGGAATAACCAAAGCGGGTTTTCTAAGAATTTGCCAAACTCGTAAAACAAGACATAGCCCACCCGACCACCAAGTACGACGCCTAGAGCGCCATAAAACACCAGATCGGAGACCATATCGGCAGTCCAACCATCACGTTGTTTAGCACGATAAGAGGCTAAGCCCCAAGCGCATAAAAATGCCAAGAGATACATGAGTCCATACCAATGCACTTTGACTGGTCCCAAGCTCAGCGCAACTGGATCAATATTTGGATAGGTCAGCATTGCTGTTCCTCAATTTAGAATTTGAAATTAAGTTTTGAGCAGATTGTAGCGGAATGATGTGAAAAATGTTGTACATTCAATGTGTAAAGATGTGAGAACAGAATTAATGTGTATTGTCGCTTTTGCATGGCATGTTCTTGATGATATGCCGTTGTGTTTAATTTTAAATCGTGATGAATTTTATCATCGACCAAGTGCTGTTTTACATCGATGGGATAACAGTTCGATAATTGCTGGGCAAGATTTACAGTCAGGTGGGGCATGGATGGGGGTCACTGAGTCTGGGCGTTGGGCAATCGTGACTAATTTTCGCAATGGACGAGATAAGAACCAATATTCAACTTCACGTGGGCATTTAATCCAGTCTTTTTTAGAAAGTGATTTAGCCCCCTTTCGTTTTGCACAACAATTAGAACAGCAACAGCAGGACTACGCTGGTTTTAATTTGTTTATCGGTGATCGAGAGCAAGCGGTTTATATGAGTAATCGGGGGGAAGCACCACAAGTCTTAGCGAATGGTGTTTATGTTGTTTCCAACGGTTTAATGTCAGAAGATTGGGAGAAAACCAAACATTTACGTAAACGCTTTACGCAAGAATTTTTACCAATGTTGCAACAATCAACGATGACAGAATCTGATTTGCAATATTCAGTCTGGGACATTCTGGAGGATGAACGTAAAATCATCCCAAACCTATTGCCAGATACAGGGATTAGTGTGGAAATGGAAGCGTTGCTGTCCTCGACTTTTATCCAAAGCCCAATTTATGGCACACGCTGTTCAAATTTTTTAAGGCTGACATCTGAGCAATGGCAATGGATTGAAAAAACACAACAAGGTGAACAGCAAGGAAATTTCATCGAATTAACTATTCCATTAGTAAAATAAAAAAGAGCCTATCATTGTAGATAGGCTCTTTGGGTATGATTTTTAGGGTTTAGCCTGCAATCACACCACCATCTTTACGAGTGATCACAACAGTCGCTGAACGTGGACGTGCAGTTTTGTTGCTTGGGTTCGTTTGAGTTGCTGGCCAGTTACTTGAAGGAGATGCATAGTCTGCAGAGTCTTCACCTGGATGCTGAACATTAATAAAGATTGCTTTGTAATCAGGTGTCATTGTTACACCTGTAATTTCACAATCTTTAGGTCCTACAAGGAAGCGACGCAAGGTTTCATCTGTTACTTTCTTACCAACTAAGGTTTCAGTACCATTTGAAGTCGTTGCTTTAGCTCCATCACCAATCTGACCTGGAAGTGCAGCTAGCATCATACAGTTCGTTACGTCAGTGTATGCGCCGTCATCTGTTTGAATCCAAAGTACACCACGTGGGTCAAACCACATACCATCAGGGCTTGAAAGATCATTATTATCTGTCAAACCTGAAAGGTTGATGTTTGCAGCTCCAGATGCCTCAGCACCAAATAGATAGATATCCCAGTTGAAGCTTTCAGCAGTTGTTTTATCAGCTGTTTCACGCAAGCGAATAATATGACCGTTTACATTACCTTTATTGGTTTTTGTACCAGCATATTTGTCTTCATAATTACGTGGATTTGCTGCATCAGTTGGATAGCTAGTACCGCGGTTCGAGTTGTTGGTTAATGTAACGTAGACTTCACCATTTTCTGGGTTAACCGCACACCACTCTGGACGATCCATTTTTGTTGCGCCAACTGCATCAGCTGCTAAACGAGCAAAAGTGACAACATCAGCTTGTGAGCTAAATGGATAGACTGAATTGCTTTGGTTCAAACCATTTTTACCAAAGGCTAACTCAATCCATTGACCCGTACCGTCATTATTGAATTTGGCAACATAAAGTTTACCTGCATTCATGTATTTATCACCAGCAGCATAGCCACCATTGATATCTTTTGGATCCCATTTTGCATCAGATACAAACTTGTAGATATATTCTCCACGAGAGTCATCACCCATATAAAAAGCAAGATTTTCTCCTGCAATTACACGGCTAGTACGGCAATCCTCATGAGCAAAACGACCTAAAGACGTACGTTTAACCGGATTTTGACGACCATCAAATGGGTCAATTTCTACCATCCAACCAAATGTATTTGGTGCATTACGGTAATCATTACCCGCTATTTCAGCTTTTACATCTGCATTCCAGCGATCATAAAGATCTTGTGAAAGTACACCAGCTTTTACTGTTTCCCAGCCATAACGAGAGCTTGAACCTGCTTTTAAACCATAGCGTTTAAGCGCAATGATTTCTTCTGGACGACGCAAGGTGTCATCTGTCGCACTACGAGCAAAGTAACCAATAAAGTTTTCTTCAGTCGTCAGGTAAGTTCCCCAAGGTGTATAACCATTACCGCAGTTATTATGTGTACCACGAGTTTGACGAGCTGCTGGAGAGTAGGCAGTAGCTAGAAGGGTTGAACCTGCAGCAGCACCAGCAAAATCCATCACTGTAGAACCTGTAATACGGCGGTTAAATACAGAGTTTTTAACCACTTCTACTTTATTTGTCGTTTTATCTTTTTTGATTTCGATCACAGAAACACCGTGAGCATTCACTTCACGAATGACTTCATCTTCAGGTCGACGACCATCAACTTTCGTTGGTCCCTTAGGGTGAAGGAAGGTTGGATTGATATATTCATGGTTCATAACTAATAAACCACGTTCAGATACATTGGCATCGTAACGTTGAGTTGAGCTATTTAAACCAAAGAATGTCATACCATCATGGCAATCACCAGAACGATATTCAAAACTTAAACCTGAAGGAATATTGTTATCATCCCACGCACCGTAAGCAGGATTGATTGAATCCCCTAAAGCATAAAGTACAGTTGCTTCATAACCTTCAGGCACTGTTACGATGTCATTTAGATTTTTAGCAACAGGAGAGAAGTTTAATTTTTCTGGTTTTTTATTTGGATCAACAGGTGTTGGCGGTGTTCCACCATTATTGCTCGAGTTATTATCGTCGTCGTTACAGCCAGTTAATGTCGATGCTAAAGTTAATGCAACAGCACCACTCGCAGTTTTAGTGATGAGACTACGGCGGCTAATGTGCTGTTCTAAAATGTCACGGAAATGAATATTATCCGATGTGTTGTTATCCAACTCTTGATCTTCATGATATGGCGATAGCTCGGTCATGGAATTTTTCCTAAAAAATATAACAGTTGTTCTAAAAGTTTTCCCCCAATAAACTTAATGTTTAAATGTGACGAAGCCTTGACACTTGTGTGACAGCTTTGTGAAAAATCAATTAAAAATTAAAGTAATAAAATTAAAAAAACAGGCGAGAAGCCTGTTTGTAGTAATAAGAACTAAGTAATCAAGCTGTTTTTCTTTTTTCGATAATCTTGCCAAAAAATAATCCAATCTCAAACAATAACCACATCGGAACGGCTAACATGATCATAGAAATAGCATCAGGCGGTGTAACAAACATTGCTACGAAAAAACAGCCAACAATGATAAATCTTCGTTTCTCAATCAGACTTTGTGTACTCACGACTCCAATCAGAATCAGAAGTAATGTAATCACTGGAATCTCAAAGGTTAAACCGAATACGAGAAATAGCTTTAAACAGAACGCTAGATAGCTATTGATATCTGTCATTGGCGCTACAGTTTCAGGTGAAACACTAATGAAAAAATGTAAAATCGAAGGTAATGCAACAAAATATGCAAAGGCAATTCCTGCATAAAATAGAAAAATACTGCTTAGTAATAACGGAAGAGCAAGTGTCTTTTCGCGTTCATATAATGCAGGTTTAGCAAATGCCCAAATCTGATAAATAATAAAAGGCATTGCTAACATCAGTGCAACAAAAAAGTTCAGCTTAAAGGGCGCCATGAATGTTGCAGTCACGTCTGTTGCGATCATTGATGAGCTAACAGGAAGTTGAGCTCGCAAAGGTTCAGAAAGTAACTGATAGGTGCGATTTGCAAATGGTAATAAACAAAAGAATAAGAGTAATAAAATTCCAACGATCTTGAATAAATGCTGACGCAAGATCATTAAATGCTTGGTAATCGGCATTTCTTCAAGTTCAATCTTTTGTTTTGATTCTTCAATCGATTGAGCAGGTAACTGAGAATGAGAGGATGTACTCATACGGCCACCTTAAATTCAGGTTGATGATCTGGTGCAGTAAAAATAGTGGTCTGAGCCTTTTGAATATTTTTTTCCACATATACAAATGAAGAATGCTCTTTCACATAGTGATAAGTAGGATAACTAATGTTATCTGTTGTTTGTTCTTGTTTACTTGGTTGAACAAACATTTCTCGTTTTTGTTGTTCGAGTTCAGACATTTGAGCTTGCATTTTTTGTTCTAGTTCAGCAATACGTTGCATTTCTTGCTGCATCTGCTCGCGTAATTCAGATAGACGTAATTCACGATCAATATCGTTTTGCACATTACTGACAAGGCGCTTCACTTTGCCATACCATTTCCCGACAAAGCGAGCTGCTTGAGGTAATTTATCTGGTCCAAGCACAAGTAAAGCAATAATGCCGAACACCAAAAGTTCGGACATTCCAACATCTAACATATTGTTGCTCGCTTAACTTTTGATTGAGCTTTCAGTATTTTTTACTTGCGCATCAATCGTACGGGGTTCATTTAGAGATGCTGCCGCTTCGTCATCTTTCATTGATTTTTTGAAATCTTTAACTGCACCACCGACATCTTTACCTAAGTTTTTAAGCTTTGATGTACCGAAAAGTAAAATAACTACGATTGCGAAAATGAGTACGTGCCAAATTGATAAACCAGCCATAATTTTATTCCTATACAAACTTTGTACATATCTCAACAGCTTGGCATGACAAATATGTGACACTTATATTGCAATTTTGCGACAGAGGGATAAATAGCTTTAAATAGTTGAATAGGTAATTTTACTTTTTGGTTTGTAATCAAGGTTTAACACAAGGTTTTTGTTATTCTAAATTCAGCGTATTTGATTTTTATTTTATCTAAAAGTGGTCTAGTTTTTATTAACTAGAGCACGCAGTGCGATTTATATTAAGCTAGCTTTGAAGAGCTGCATCGCTTTGCCACGATGACTGATTTTACTTTTTTCTTCTTTGCTGAGTTCAGCACTTGAACAGTTACGTTCAGCTACCCAAAAGAGGGGATCATAACCAAATCCATTTTCTCCGCGAGCAGTTTCTAAAATTTCACCTTTCCAAATACCTTGAAAGATTTGTGGTAGAGGGTCTTCGGCATGGGTGACCAATGCTAGTACACAAACAAACATGCCTTCAATCACTTCGCCGTCTTTGCGGAAAGGTGTGAGGTCAGCTAAAAGTTTTTGGTTGTTGGCAGCATCGTTACCATGTTCGCCAGCATATCGCGCTGAGTAAATGCCTGGTGCTCCCCCTAAGATCGGCACACATAAACCCGAGTCATCTGCAATAGCAGGTTTGCCTGAAAGTTTAGATGCATGGCGAGCTTTAATAATTGCATTTTCAACAAAGCTTAAACCATCTTCAATCGCATCTTCGATATTGAGTTGACCTTGAGGAATGATTTCGACGGGTAGATTGAGTTGTTGAAATAGATGATCAAATTCAGCAATTTTACCTTTGTTATTGCTTGCAAGCACAAGGCTGCCTTGATTAAGCCATAATGGAGTAGACATATATATTTTAGATCAGCTCAGATTGAGTGGGATTTTAATATGTTATTTTAAGATAGAATAGAAAATTGTTTAAATAAGATAAATTAGTTCAAGTATTAAGATCGAATAATATTGGTAAGTGGTCACTATATTGAAGCCATTCATCTTTATCAAAAATTTTAAAATGTGAGTTTCTTCCAGAGAATAAACTAGTATGACTAAATAAATAATCGATATGATAATTTTTTTCTTGGTTTCGATTCATAAAAAAAGTTGAATTCTTTTCCTTGCCTTGTTCTTCATATGTTAGTTCATGGTAAAGACTATGGATATTCATTGTTTTTAGCTGATTGACCACATCACTGTGATTCCACCAACGATCCCATACATCCCATTGAGCGTTGCTATTTAAATCTCCACAAATAATAGTTGCTTTTGTTGCAATAGCTGTATTATGTAATTGTAAATATTTCCATAGTTGTCCGATGTATTGGAATGTTGGAGAGTTAGCATATTTTGTCCAAACAGCTAACAATTGAAAGTCATCATTGATTTTAAGTGGTAAGAATAGTTCTAGGTTTGAATCTTCCCAATATAACTGTTCTAATTTAAATTGCTCTTTAGCAAAAACTCCTAATCCTTTGTTTTTATTATGGCCTTTCCATATTCGATTAGGTAGCCAACTATCATAAGTTCTTTGAGACTTTTCTTCACTTTCACATTCTTGAATTATGTATATGTCTGCATCAATCTCTTTTAATAATTCAATTTTCTTTCTGAAAGCACCATTACAGTTCCAAGTTAAAATTTTCAATTTTATTCCTTTATTAATAAAAAACCGACTCTCAACAGTCGGTTTTTTTAAATAAATCAGGTGATCTAAGCTAGTTTACTGCGCTTGAATCCATTTATCAGCACGGTCACGTGCGGTACGGATTTGCTCTTGAGTTAAGTTTGCAGCCAAAGCTGTTTTCTTACCTTCAGAAAGACTAATTACTTTAGTATCGAGCATGCCATCACGTGTTGAAAGCTCATACCACTGATATGCACCAACGTAGTTTTTCTTTTGCTCTTCCATCATGGCAAGATTGAAGCTTGCACGATTGTCGCCGTTACTTGCTGCTTTTTCGAAATATTTGCGAGCCAATACTTCATCTTTCTTTGTGCCAATGCCATCTGCATACATACGACCAACATTTAGTTGAGCCGCAGAGATCCCTTGATCCGCAGCAGCCTTAAACAATGTAAAAGCTTGTTTCTCATCTTTAGTGACATCTTTACCATATTGATAGCGTGTAGCTAGATAAAACTGCGCACCAGCTTGACCAGCTTTTGCAGCGCTTTGTAACTCGCCAATACTCATCACAGAGTATCTAGCTGCTTGTGTTGCTACAGACTGTGGTTGAGCAACATAGTCTGCATGCGTTTGAAAGCTGACTATGCCAAATAAAAACGTGCTGATTAATGTCTTTTTCATAGAGCGCTCACTCGATAAATTGCGACTTCACCAAATAGGTTCGGCATATGCTTACTCAGCACACTACCTTGTTGGTCACCATTAACGGCAAGTCGATTAATAATTTTAATTCCGTTTTCTGCACATAAGGCTTCGAAATCACGGAAAGTACATAAATGAATATTTGGGGTGTTATACCACATATAGGGTAAAGCTTCAGAAACAGGCATTTTTCCTTTCAAAGCAAGAAAAGAACGAGTCTTCCAATACGCAAAGTTTGGAAAAGTAATAATTGCCTGTTTTCCGACACGCACCATATCACGAAGTAATACATCGGGCGCATCTACAGCTTGCAAAGCTTGTGCCATAACCACAGAGTCAAACGACTGGTTGGCAAAACGGCTTAAACCCAAGTTTAAATCCTGTTGGATAATATTTAACCCTCGACTGATGGCAATTGCAATCTTTTCTTGATCAATTTCTAAGCCATAAGCACGAATATTGTGCTGTTTGCTCATATGAGCCAACAGTTCGCCATCACCACAACCCAAGTCTAGTACGCTAGAATTAGGGCTAATCCATTTTTCAGCGAGTCGTTGATCTATACGCATTAGTGAAGCTCCTGCGGTGTCGATTGCAACTGTTGTTCTCCACCTAAAAATGCTCGAAGTGTTTTGACATAAAGCGGGATTGGGAATAAGAACGAGTCATGCCCTTGTTCAGCATCGATATCTAAATAGCTGACAGGTTTATGATTATCAATCAAAGCATCAACCAATTCTTGTGAGCGACTCGGGCTAAAACGCCAATCTGTAGTAAATGAAATCACCAAAAATTTACATTTAGGCTTGCTCATTGCTTTAGTCAATGAATGTTCATACTCACGAGATGGATCAAAATAATCCAAGGCTTTGGTCATAATCAAGTAAGTATTTGCATCAAAATTGCGACTGAATTGTTCACCTTGATAACGTAAATAACTTTCAACTTGGAATTCGACATCAAAGCCGTACATAAATTTGCCTGATTTGAGATCACGACCAAATTTCTGTTTCATCGCTTCTTCAGACAAATAAGTAATATGACCAACCATACGAGCCAAAATCAAACCGCGTTTTGGATAACTGTCATGTTCAAGATAACGACCGTGATGGAAGTCAGGGTCGGATAGAATTGATTGGCGAGCAACTTCATTAAAGGCAATATTTTGTGCAGAAAGTTTAGGTGCACTGGCAATGATGGCACACTTTTGTAAGCGGTCAGGATAATCCAATGACCATTGTAATGCTTGCATTCCACCTAAGGAGCCACCAATCACCGCATACCAAATATCAATACCAAGACGATCAGATAACATGGCTTGAGTTTTTACCCAGTCACGAACTGTAACTAGTGGAAAATCAGGACCATAAGGACGGTTTTCATTTTCTGGGTTTGGTGAAGTTGGTCCTGTAGAACCATTACAGCCACCGATATTATTTAAAGAAACGACAAAAAAATGATTTGTATCAATCGCTTTTCCAGGTCCAATACAACTGTCCCACCAGCCAGCCTTTTTATCATCTTCATGATGATAGCCTGCGGCATGATGATGACCTGACAATGCATGACAAATTAAAAT
The DNA here is from genome assembly GCF_001767535.1 of Acinetobacter sp. GWC1_38_13. Classification (NCBI taxonomy): domain Bacteria; kingdom Pseudomonadati; phylum Pseudomonadota; class Gammaproteobacteria; order Moraxellales; family Moraxellaceae; genus Acinetobacter; species Acinetobacter sp. GWC1_38_13. The sequence goes on from NZ_MELG01000008.1 coordinate 15,952, forward strand.
GGCATTCGACTTATCTGCATTGAGTGTTCCATAGGTTTCAACCATTAAATCAAAACGGGGCAGAATACGCCCGCATTCAAGTTCAAGAGGTTGTTCGAACTGAAACTTTTGTGGTGTGACTAAACCCACTGAATCCGATGGAAAAGACACTGGAATAATTCGCCTGTATAAATCTTTTATCAATAATGAAAAGGATACCAATTCAGGTATCCTTTCAAAAGCCATTTTTTCTGTTATTACAACATAAGCTTAGACTGCGGCAGCAACCACTTGATCAGTTGTTAATACACCTTGTTCGATCAAACGGTTTGTACATGCAATAATCGCATCGATTGAAGAGGTTACGATGTTGTCGTGTACACCTGCACCAAATGCACTCTTACCTGTACCTTTGACTTGAAGTTCAATCAATGCAAGGGCTTTGGCATTTGCTCCTGAACTAATACTACGTTCTTCATAGTTCACAACGTCAATCGGCAACTGTAAAGCATTTAACATTGCTGAGATTGGGCCGTTACCTTCACCACGTAAGCGTTGGATTTCACCTTCAATTTCAATATCTAATTCAATGATTTGTGTGCCATTGATGTCTGATAATTGATAATGTTTAGTTTGGTAGTGATGGTTTTTGATATCGACATAAGTTTTCTCAAACAATGTCCAGATCTCGTGTGCACTGATTTCAGTACCATTCTCATCAGTATGTTGTTGAACAATTTGACTAAATTCAATCTGAACACGACGTGGCAATGCAACGTTATAGTTTGATTCTAATAAATATGCGATACCACCTTTACCTGATTGACTATTTACACGAATAACAGCGTCATAGTCACGACCTAAATCTTTAGGATCGATTGGTAAATAAGGCATATCCCAAATTTCTTCGTTTTTCTGGAACTCAAAGCCTTTTTTGATCGCATCTTGGTGAGAACCAGAGAAAGCTGTGAAGACTAAATCACCTGCATATGGATGACGAGGGTGAACAGGTAAGCCCGTGCATTCTTCAACAGTTGCAATGATTTCGTTGATGTTCGAGAAATCTAAATTTGGTGCAACACCTTGGGTATACATGTTCAAGGCAATTGCTGCAACATCGACATTACCCGTACGTTCGCCATTTCCAAACACACAACCCTCAACACGGTCAGCACCTGCCATAATGGCTAATTCAGATGCAGCAATACCACAACCACGGTCATTGTGACAGTGAACTGAGATAATTACGCCATCACGACGTTGCAAGTTACGGTGCATCCACTCAATTTGATCTGCATAAACATTTGGTGTTGAAACTTCAACTGTTGCAGGTAAGTTCAAAATCACTTTATTGGTTGGAGATGCTTCCCAAATTTCAGTAACCGCATCACAAACATCCTTGGCAACTTCTAATTCTGTTGCTGAGAAACATTCAGGGCTATATTGGAAAATCCATTCTGTTTCAGGATATTGTGCTGCATATTCTTTCACTTTATTCGCAGCATTAATCGCAAGTTGTTTAGCGCCATTTACGTCTACATTCAAAACTTTTTGACGGAAAGTCGGAGAGTTCGAGTTATAGATATGCACAATTGCACGTTTAGCACCAATCAATGACTCGAAAGTACGCTCAATCAAATGATCACGAGCTTGAACCAAGACTTCGATATAAACATCATCAGGAATCAAATTTTCTTCGATTAACATACGGGTAAAATCGAAATCAATTTGAGACGCAGATGGGAAACCAATTTCAATATGTTTAAAGCCGATTTTTACTAACATTTTGAACATCTTTAATTTTTGATCCATATTCATTGGTTCAAAAATCGCTTGGTTACCATCACGAAGGTCGGTACTCATCCAAATCGGTGCTTGGTTGATTTCGTTATTCGGCCATTGACGATCTGGTAAATCCACTCGTTGATACATACGGCGGTATTTTTTGCTTGGGTCAGCCAACATCATGAGTAACTCCTTGTCATAGCAGGGGTCGCGGATTTTTATAAATGCAACGTACTATAAATATATATGGTGTCTATACGAATAAATTAAAAGAGAATATTTGGATCGAATGCCTTCAAACTTAGGCAATAAAATTTATACGCGCGCGAGGCGCAGCATCAGGAGAGCAGCAAGATGGTTTATATTCGACGGATGGGTAAAGCCGTAATTTGTTTTCATCATCAGCCATTCAAAATTATGATTCGGTTTTGCAGCTATATTAATCATCTAATAAAAATCAGTCTAGGTGAAAATAAGCTGGCTGCAAAGGTCTATAACAGCATTCTAGCTCTTAATTGTGGAAAATGTTTTCCTGTTTTTTGCAAGAATTGATAGTTGAGTGGGATATTTTTTCTAAATAAGTCTATTTTTTAATAAAAATTATAGAATTTATTCAGCATGGCGAAAAATGAAGTGGTCAGAGTTCTGACCACATACGAATGAGATTGTGATAAATATTGGTGAGTTTCATTACTTCTGGATATGCATCACCATGATCTATGCGAAGTTGACGAATACTTTCATCCAAATTAAAGAGCATATGACGCTTTTGATCATCTCTAATCAAACTTTGTACCCAAAAAAATGAAGCAAATCGGGTACCACGCGTAATACTACTGACTTCATGCAAGCTTGTTGAAGGGTAGAGTACGACATCACCTGCTGGTAATTTCACTTCATGGTAGCCATAAGTATCCTCAATAACGAGATCACCACCATCATATTCTTCAGGTTCACTCAAAAATAAAGTACACGATAAATCTGTGCGAAGTTGTTGATGAGTCCCTCTCACTAAACGAATTGAATTATCGACATGAAAACCAAAACTTTCGTGTTCATCGTAGCGATTAAACAAAGGTGGAATCATTTGCTTGGGGAGTGCAGCTGCTTGGAAAGTTGGATTTTTCCAAATTGCATCCATCACAAGTGCACTAAGTTGGTGGGTTAAAGGGTCACTCTCTGAAAGTTGTTGATTACGTTTTACGGAAGCTGAGAGTGTGCCAGCTGTAATTTTTCCACCGACCCAATCTGCTGCTTCCATTAATTTACGGAATTCGGCGACTTGTTCTTTTGTCAAAACATTCGGAATGTGATGGATCACTGAGCATATCCCTTTCAATTGATTATTATAAAAAAATAGCCTCATAGAGAGGCTATTTTAGATGAGTTTAAGTAGATACCCTAATTTTTTTAAGGGATTTAGTACTTAAAGTTGATTGCAAGAACTGCGTTGCGGCCATCACCTTCGTTTGCATAGTGTGAAGCATGAGCACTTGTAAAATAACGCTTATCTGAAATGTTATTTACATTCAACTGTAAGTTTACATTCTTGTTTACATCATACTTTGCCATCGCATTGTAGATAGTAAACGTTGGTAAAATTTTCGTTGAAGTGGTGGCTGTGTTTGGATTGGTATTCGCAAAAACTTGATCGCGATATTGAACGCCTGCACCAAGTGTTAATTTTGGAAGTACTTGGTATGTACTCCACAAGTTAGCACTCTGTTTAGCAACGAATGGAAGAGGGCGACCTTCTTGAGCAACTAAGTTATAAGCTGCTTTGGTTAATTCGCTATCTAAGTAGCTATAGCCAAGTGCCATTTCCCATTTATCAGTAATGTGACCTGTCAAAGCAAGTTCAAAACCATCAACTTTACTTTCACCAGCATTAGTTACTGTATTCGCATCTATATTAATACGTGTATTTTGCTTCTCAGTACGGAAGATTGCAGCTGTCGCATTGGCACGGTTGTTCCAAAGACTCCATTTCGTTCCGATCTCAAATGTACGAGCTTTTTCTGGTTCTAAGTCTTTATTTGAAGCACTAAGTGAATCAAGATCAGGATCGATACCTACAGGGTTGGCAGCAGTTGCGAAACTTGCATAGATACTACCATGCTCTGTTGGGCGGAATACTACACCTGCTTGATAGGAGAAGTAGTCTGTATCATTTGAATACACAGTACCTGCTGGCGTTGTCACACCACGAGCTGTTACATCTTTGTTATATTTTAATTCTGTATCAAATTGATCCCAACGTACGCCAAGATTTAATAACCAATATTTATTGAATTCAATACTGTCTAATGCATATACAGATACTGTTTCATTGGTCATTGTAGTCTGTTTAGTATTTGGTGTGAGTGTGCCTAACCATGGATCATTCGCGTTTGGATTATTTAAATCCGTGCACCAGCCATTGTTATCATTACATTTATCATTGAAACCAGCAGTCGTTGTACCTGTATATCCAGGATAACTAATATTATAGTTACCGCGATTGGTTTCTTCTCGATTATATTCAGCACCAACATTGAAGCTATGTGCTAATGCTCCAGTTTTGAATTTCCCAGCTAAAGAAAGTTGGTCGGTAAATGCATCGGTGTCACGAATGGTCTGTGTTGCACGACGGTAGACTTTACCTTTGTAGATATTGCTTTTTGAATCATCTGGATTTGTATACATATAGCTTGCTTTAGAATGGCTATATGTTGCAGTGTTTGAAACTGTTAAGTCATCATTAAAATCATGTTCAAGCTTCAATGAGCCAATGTGGTTTTCACGTTTATCAAAATCACGATCCTTCCAGCCATAGTAAGAACCTTGTTTTACATTTGCTGGGCGACCATCAGCTTTGATCGAGCCTGGAGGTGGATTGTTAGGGTTGTTAAATGGAATGCCTGAATCTGGCTCATCATTACTTTTGATAAAGTAGTAACTTAAGGTCGCACGGTTTTCAGTTCCTAAACCGAAAGCTAGACTAGGCGCAATACCAACACGAGCATATTCTGCACCATTGTGCTGTCCTGGTTTCTCATTTCCATGACCCATCGCAATAACACGACCCGCGATTCCATTACCAAAGTCTTTGTTTGCGTCAAGTACGATATGCTTATAGTTATCTGTGCCGCCTGCAACACTTCCTTGATATTCATCACCTTCATGCGCAACTTTTGGAATCATGTTGATACTGCCACCAACACCACTTCCGCCAGTTAGAGCAGAGCTTGAGCCTTTAGTAACTTCGACTTGTTCAATCGCAAACATATCACGTGTTTGAGTTGTTGAGTTGCGCACACCATCCACATAGATCGCGCTTTGTCCGTTATAACCACGAATATAAGGAATATCTGTATACGGAATGCCGCCTTCACCAGCACCTAGTGTGATACCAGGCTCATTACGAAGTGCTTCTAATAAAGTATTTGAATTTGTTTCTTTCAATAACTTTTGAGATAAGACAGACACTGTCTTTGGTGTGTCTTTTAATGGCGCAACATATTTCTTGTTTGCAGATACATCAACTTTTAATTGTTCAGCAGTTGCTTCTGCATGAATCGTTGGGAGTTGAACCACATTTTCTTTATCTTGCGCGATTGCTGCAGTTGCAATCATAGAAAGAGATGATGCAATCGCAGATGAAACAAACTTCTTACGTGTTCTGATAAAAGAAGACATATCGTATCCATGTAAACCTTAAAACTCATGCAAATAATAATTATTCTTATTCTTATATGCAATTTTTCTCGATTGGATTTAACGATGCTTAGATCATATAAATTTGGAAAAAGAAATAGAATAGTGTAGCGAAATGTAAGATTGTGTTGTAATTGATTGGGTGAAAATTAAGCATATTGATCTAATAGAATTCTTCACGAAATTACCCAAGAACAATCGAGTTTATTCATAAACTATCAAAAATAATAAATCGTGGATGACTTGCTGATATGTTCAGATCAACTTTTACTGCTAGAATGCTTGTCGAATTTTGTATATCAGCAAAGTTGTCATATAATGTGGCACTTTAAAAATTGTTACTACTAACTATATATCGAGGAAGCCATGCAAGTAACGACTGAAGCGGTTTCGGGCGTTGCCCGTCGTTTAAATGTTTCTGTACCGACGAGCCGTGTTAACGAGCAATTTGAAGCTCGCTTAAAACGCACTGCCAAAACTGTGAAGATCAACGGCTTCCGTCCAGGTAAAGTGCCTTTAAATGTTGTTCGCCGTGAATATGGTGCGAGCATCTATCAAGAAGTTGTGAATGACCTTATTCGCGATACAGTATTCGAAGCAATTCAACAAGAAAAAATCAATGCTGTAGGCATGCCGAACATTGAAAAAGTTGAAAACAAAGATGACGCTTTAGTTTATGAAGCGACTGTAGAAGTGTATCCAGAAGTAGAAGTTAAATCTTTTGCTGACTTAGAGATTGATCGTAAATCATCTGAAATCAACGATGCAGACGTTGATGTAATGATTGAAAACTTACAAAAGCAACGTGCTTCTTGGACTGAAACCAAAGGCATGGCGAAAAAAGACATGCAAGTGACTTTCGATTTCGAAGGTACTGTTGATGGTGAGAAGTTTGAAGGCGGTGCAGCTGAAGACTTTAAACTTGTTCTTGGTTCAGGTCGTATGATTCCTGGCTTTGAAGACGGTATCGTTGGCATGAAGAAAGGCGAAGAGAAAGTTATTGATGTAACTTTCCCTGAAGACTACCAAGCTGAAAACTTAGCAGGTAAAGCAGCTCAATTTAAAATCACTGTGAAACTTGTTGAAAAACAAAAACTTCCAGAGATTGATGCTGAATTCTTAAAAATCTTTGGTTTAACTGAAGAAGACGGCTTAGACAAGTTAAAAGCTGACGTTCGTAAAAACATGGAACGTGAAGTTCGTAACGGTCTTCGCAACCAAGTTAAACAAGCTACGTTTGATGCGCTTGTAGCTGCGAACGAAATCGAAGTTCCAGCATCAATGGTTGCTCAAGAAATTGATCGTCAACGTCAACAAATGATCCAACAATTCACTCAACAGTTTGGTGCTCAAGGTGCAGGCGCATTTGACAGCAGCATGCTTCCAGATGAATTGTTCAAAGAACAAGCTGAAAAATCAGTGAAGCTTGGTGTATTGGTAAGCAAAGTATTAGCTGATGCTAAACTTGAAGTTGACCAAGCACGCGTTGATGCTTATATCAATGACATGGCTTCTTCTTATGAAGATCCAACAGAAGTTGTTGAATACTTCAAAAATGACAAACAACAACGTGCTCAAATCGAAGCAGTTGTGTTAGAAGACCAAGTTGTTGATCACATCTTGGCTGCTGCTAAAGTAAATGATGTGGCTGTAAGCTATGAAGACTTATTAAAAGAGCAACAAGCTCGCCGTGGCTAATCTTTTAAAAGTTGAAAAGAAAGGCGCGTAATGCGCCTTTTTTTATATGTGTTATGAATGTGTTAATTTGTCTATAAAATGCCAGATTTTAGTCTAAATATTCGAATATTTCAGATTGAACCTTTTGCAATTTCGGCGATTATCCCTCATATTGTTGGCATAGATCGAGTCACAATAATTTAGGAATAAGTAAACATATGTATGTTCCAACAATTGAAAATGCTTTAGTTCCTGTTGTCGTTGAACAATCATCTCGTGGTGAGCGTTCTTTTGATATTTACTCACGTTTGTTACGTGAGCGTGTTATTTTCTTGACAGGTGAAGTTGAAGATAACATGGCGAATTTAATCGTCGCGCAGATGTTATTTTTAGAAGCAGAAAACCCAGAAAAAGATATTCACCTTTATATTAACTCTCCAGGTGGTTCAGTAACGGCAGGCATGGCAATTTACGATACCATGCAGTTTATTAAGCCTGATGTTGTGACATACTGTATGGGGCAAGCTGCCTCTATGGGTGCATTCCTTTTGAATGCTGGTGCAAAAGGTAAACGTTATTGCTTGGAAAATGCACGTGTGATGATCCATCAGCCATTAGGTGGTTTCCGTGGACAAGCATCTGATATTGAAATCCATGCACGTGAGATTTTGTTTATTAAAGAGCGTTTAAATCGTTTAATGGCGCAACATAGCGGACAGGATTACGAGACAGTTGCTCGTGATACTGATCGTGATAACTTCATGACGGCTGAAGCTGCAAAACAGTATGGTTTGGTTGATCAAGTACTTAGTAAGCGTCCGTAATTTTTAAGATTCAAGATTGGAGTAAATATGTCCGAACATCCTCAAGGACAAAAACATTGTTCATTTTGCGGTAAAACGCAGTCTGAAGTCGGGAAACTGATTGCAGGTGAGGACGCATATATTTGTAATGAATGTGTAGATGTCTGCTTAGACTTAGTTCAAACAAGTCAACAGGTTGAAGCGGGTGATTGGGCAACCAAAGCACTGCCAAAGCCACATGAAATACGTGCAGCGCTTGATCAATATGTCATTGGGCAGGATCTTGCGAAGAAAACGTTATCTGTTGCGGTGTATAACCACTATAAGCGTTTGAAAGTTGGGCAAACACATCATGCACATCAAGACATCGAAATTGCTAAGAGTAATATTTTATTAATTGGACCTACAGGTTCTGGTAAGACTTTACTTGCTCAAACACTTGCACGTTTACTTGATGTTCCTTTTGCTATGGCAGATGCGACAACACTTACCGAAGCGGGTTACGTGGGTGAAGATGTTGAAAATATCGTGCAAAAATTGCTGCAAAAGGCAGATTATGATGTAGAGAAAGCTCAAAAAGGCATTATCTATATTGATGAAATCGACAAGATCACGCGTAAGTCTGAGAATCCATCGATTACTCGCGATGTTTCGGGTGAGGGTGTACAACAAGCATTATTAAAAATGATTGAAGGTACAGTTGCTTCGATTCCTCCACAAGGAGGGCGTAAGCATCCTCAACAAGAATTTATCCAAATCGATACTTCAAATATATTATTTATTTGCGGTGGCGCATTCTCAGGTTTGGAAAAAATTGTACAGCAACGTCAGGAAAAAGGCGGTATCGGTTTCACAGCTGATGTGAAAAATAAAGATGACAGTAAAAAAGTCTCTGAGTTATTCCGTCAAGTTGAAGCAACAGATTTGGTGAAATTTGGTTTAATTCCTGAATTTATCGGTCGTTTGCCAGTGATTGCAACGCTTGATGAGTTGGATGAAGAAGCATTGATGCAGATTTTGACTGAACCAAAAAATGCATTAACTCGCCAATATCAGTATTTATTCACGATGGAAGATGTTGACCTCGTATTTGATGAGTCTGCATTACGAGCAGTAGCGAAGAAAGCTCTTGAGCGTAATACTGGCGCACGTGGTCTACGTTCTATCTTGGAAAATGTACTACTTGAAACAATGTATGATTTACCAAGTCGCAAAGATGTCGGCACGGTTATTGTTGATGAGGCTGTGATTAATGGAACAGCTAAACCGACATATAAGCCAGAGCGTTTACCACAAACGACAGCGGCTGAATTGATTGAGAAGAAAGATTTGAAAGTTGTAGATTCAAAATCTGCTTAATTCACATTCATCTAAAAAAGCATGAAAGGCTTAGCTTTTCATGCTTTTTTTATTTGCAATTGAACGGTGAGGTGTTAATCTTAAAAATTGAATAATCCGCATAGTTTTGCGCTGTTAAAAATAAATCCAAGAAAACGCCTTGAGGGATGTCATGCGTTATTTAATATTATCATTATGTTGTGTAGGGATTTTGGCGGGCTGTCAAAGCCATAAAGCAGTTGAAGAAAATCCAGCCGTCTTAACAGCAACTTTACCTCCTGTCGATACAGATAAGAAACCAGGTTTATTTGATCAATATCATGTGGGTGGTTTTACTGTTGGTGGATGGGTAAACCAAAAATTAGGTCAATATTACGCTCCTATCAAGCCACAAAATGAGCAAGCCGCGGTAGTCTATTTATATCGCCCAGACACTCGCTGGAATCGCCAAGAAATTGCTGCTGCTAATCTATTTATCAATGGTCATCGCATTCCAAGTCTATTACATAATCATTATTATTGGTTGGAATTACCAGCTGGAACTTATCGCTTAAGTGTAAGTCGTCCTCTAGCAGGCCTACATTTTCAAAAACCGAAATATTTAGATTTTACAGTTGATGCAGCCCAAACTTATTTCATTAAATATGACGAAGAGAATAAGTTACCAAGAAGTGAACCAACAGGTCCATTTATGTCAATACCAGAGAAAGTGGCACGTCAAGAAATTGCATTTACTCGATTAAAATCATCTAGTTATAATTTTGTTGCGCAAGATGCTTCAGGTAAAGTTCGTTCTAAGCCTCAGGAGTTAAAACCTGCTAAGTATGATCAAAAGTCAGAGGTTCACTTGGTTAAACCATTTAAACTGTGGAATCCTTTAACTTGGTAATTGATTGTATTAATGAGCAATTTCTATTCCTGTTGAATTAGTGGTTGAATGATAGATAGAAATTGCTCTTTCAATTGAATGCTTTGTTCAGGATCGCTTAGCGTTTTTTGACTTAGGGTGTTCATATATTGAAATACATTTGTACTAATCTGTAAGTTTTTCTGATTGATTGACTTACCTTCAGGGGTTTTTAAAAACTTTAAATAAGCCTGAATTTCTTCTTCACTGAGTGTGTCTTTATAAATTTTTTCAATCGCTTGAATTGTTTCAGGTCGAGCAAATAATTTTGAACTGGTCTCTTTTAATAATTGGCTGAGTTCTAATACTGCTAAGAGTTCTTGATTGGTTGTTAATTTTTCTTTATTTAAAATACCTAAAATAATCCTTTCAGCTTCTAAGTCTAAAGCAGGTTGCATTTCTTCAAAGGAGTTGTTCAGTACTTTTTCTAAGTTACTGGCTTTAATTAATTCTTGAACAGATTTAGTTTGCGCAGGAGTAGCTGATACATCCTGTGAAGTACAAATAGCAAGGCATAGCAACAGATAATGGAATGGTTTTATGTTCATATTTGCCTCGTTATTCTTATTCATTTTTATAATTTAACAGAAGCTTTAAATAAAAAAATAGCCGAATGCAGTGATTCGGCTATTTTTTTTGATGAGCGGATTATTGTGCCGCAGCATCTACAACTGGAATTTTACCAATTTTTGCTTGCCAGATTTTTGGAGCAGTTGCGTGGATAGACGTACCATTCACATCAACGGCAACAGAAACAGGCATATCTTCAACCACAAATTTGTAGATTGCTTCCATACCTAGGTCAGCAAATGCAACAACTTCAGCTTCACGTACAGCTTTAGAAACGAGGTAAGCAGCGCCACCCACAGCCATTAAGTAAGTTGCTTTATTATCTTTGATTGCTTCAACAGCCGCGGGACCACGATCCGCTTTACCGATCATGCCGAACAAGCCAGTTGCTTCTAAGACTTGACGGGTAAATTTATCCATACGCGTTGCAGTTGTAGGACCAGCAGGACCAACGACTTCATCACGAACAGGATCAACAGGACCAACGTAGTAAATGAATTTACCTTTTAAGTCGACTGGAAGTTCTTCACCATTATTTAACATGTCGACCATGCGCTTATGTGCAGCATCACGACCTGTATAAATTGTACCGTTAAGAAGTAAAGTATCGCCTGGTTTCCAAGAATTCATTTCTTCTTGTGTAATGGTATCAAGATTCACACGTTTTGATTGAGATGAATCCCAAGTTACAGCAGGGTAGTCTTCAAGTTTAGGTGCTTGGATGTGTGCTACACCTGTACCATCTAACTGGAAATGTGCGTGACGAGTGGCAGCACAGTTCGGAATCATACCCACTGGTTTACCCGCAGCGTGACATGGGTAGTCTTTGATTTTAATATCAAGAACAGTCGTCAAACCACCAAGACCTTGAGCACCAATACCCAGTGCATTTACTTTTTCGAAGATCTCGATACGGAGTTCTTCCATCTTGCTTTGTGGACCACGACGAAGTAATTCGTCCATGTTGATTTCTTCCATGAGTGCTTCTTTTGCAAGCATCATGGCTTTTTCTGCAGTACCACCGATACCAATACCGAGCATACCTGGTGGGCACCAGCCTGCACCCATCGTTGGTACAGTTTTAAGTACCCAATCTACGATTGAATCAGATGGATTTAGCATCGCAAGTTTAGATTTATTTTCTGAACCGCCACCTTTAGCTGCAACGGTAATATCAACTTTATTACCTGGTACGAGTTTGTAGTGGATGACAGCAGGTGTATTGTCTTTAGTATTTTTACGACCAAAAGCTGGATCAGCAAGCACTGAAGCACGAAGTACGTTTGAGTTTTCTAAGTAACCTTGGCGTACACCTTCGTTCACTGCATCGTCTAAGCTCATGGTTAAATCAAATTTAACATCTAAGCCGACTTCAAGGAAAACGTTGACGATCCCTGTATCTTGACAGATTGGTCGATGACCTTCAGCACACATACGTGAGTTGATGAGGATTTGAGCAATTGCATCTTTTGCAGCTTTGTTTTCTTCACGATCATAAGCACGGCTCATCGCTTGGATGAAGTCTTGTGGGTGATAGTAAGAAATAAACTGGAGGGCATCCTTGATTGATGTAATCAAGTCATCTTGTTTGATGATCGTTGTCATATCAAAATTCTCTTGAGCGGGCGATAAGCTGGCGGGCTAAATTATATGACAAAAAGCTTGGATTGTGGGAGTTTTAAACGACTTTTGGCTAAAGGTCTATATACAAAAGTAAATTTTAAAATATGTGAAACTTCAATAATTAGTTTTGATTTTTTCGCAGCAGTGAAGGTGCGTATCCAAAATGTTTTTTAAAACGATGGCTAAAATGGCTGCTCGAGCTAAAGCCATATCTCATTGAAATTTCAGTTAAATTTAATTTGGTTGCGTGTAGAGCTTGATGGGCTAACTCAAGTCGACGTTGCATGACGTATTGGTGTGGTGGCATTTTCATAGATTGTTTGAACATATGCGCAAAATGATATTCACTTAATTGCGCTTGTTCAGCTAAATCCGTGAGCGTCAAACTTAAATGCAAATGTTGATCAATCCATTGTAAAACTTGTTTGAGCACATATGGTGAAAGCCCACCTTTTACGACAGGTGCTTGCCACTGTGCATGACTATAATTCTTGATGAGATGATTAAGCAATAGCGTAGTTGCTGTACTCATCTGTAAATGATTTTCGCGGTTTTCCCATTCAGCATTCAGTAAAAAATGCCGATAGATCATTGAGATTTGGGGATCAGCGACGAAGATTTGTGGATTTAAAATAATTTGACTAGGTTCTTTATCCCAAACTTGTTCTGCTACACGTTTTAGATGTTGTTCTGTGTAGTAAAGATGAACAAAAGTTAGCGGATCACGCAAGTCCCATGTCGACTCATAATCTTGGGGCATGAGGCACATACGGTCAGGCCCACCACCATTGTGCCAACCTTGAGGAGTCTTTTGATAACTTTGATAACCACCGTGAATATACATACT
>NZ_MELG01000009.1:0-14832 GCF_001767535.1 Acinetobacter sp. GWC1_38_13
CTTCATTGATGACTTTATTCTCGATAAAAATCATCTGCTACCACAGAGAATCTATAAATAATAGTGCGTAAGTCCTATAATATTAAACGTTATAAAAAACTTATTCAAATCGCGAATCAGCAAATAGCAGGTATTAAACGCATACAAGAGATGGCGAATCTAAGGGCTAATGCTGGTATCAGTAGCCAAGCGGACCCGATACAAGCACAGTCTTATTTGCAGTCTGCTCAATCCGCGTTAATCGCTCAACAATCTTTATTGAGCCAAAATCAACAACACTTATACACTTTGCTTGGTTTTGACGTCAGTAAGATTCAGTGGACTATTCCTGAGGATTTGGTGAAACAATCTGATTTATATGCAGAACCTCAATTCAATACAATTCCACAAATGATTGCAGCTCAAGCAGGTATGGCTGTAGCACGTTCACAAAAACAACAAACACAGTTAAGCAGATTTCCTACTTTGTCCGTAAAAGGAGAGTTGACCCAAGCGATCAATGGCAGAAATCCAAATAATGATAAAGAGGGTGGATTTGATAGTGCGATAATGTTGGAGGCAACGAGCCAATTTTATCAAGGTGGAGCAACTTCTTCACAGATTCGAGCAGCAAGTTTTGCAGAGGAAGCTGCTAAAGCTCAAGTAAATGCAGTCTATCTACAAGTTTTGGATCAAATTCGTAATAGTCGAGAACAGATTGAAAACAAACAAAGACAGATGCAAGTCTTAATGAGTCGACAAGCGACTACGGTGAGAACCAAGGAATTGTATCAAGAACAATATAAGTTAGGGACACGTTCACTTGTGGATTTATTGAATGCTGAGCAGGCAATTCATGGTGCAAATTCAGAATTAGAAACAGCACGTTATGATATTTACAGTAACATTGCTCAGTACATCGCAACGACAGGACGTTCACGTCAAGCCTATGGCTTAAATAATATTTCCATTCAGGGGTTTGAAGTTCAGCCATGATGACAAAAATAAACTATCAGCCGTGGTTACAAGCGGTCTTAACAATTGCTAAGCATTATCGAATAGAGCCCTCAGAAGAGCGTGTTCGTTTACAATTAGATTGGAATCAAAATCAAAATTTAGATGAAATTTTATTACTAATGAGCCGACAGGTTGGTTTGAACCTTTGTAAAGTGTCATTTACAGAGGAAATGATCAACCCTTGGCGTTTGCCGATTTTAGTTGAATTTAAAGATGGGCAAGTTGGTGTTGTCGATAAAGCTGACTCAGAAGGCAATGTCAGTGTTCAACTCAGTGGTGATCAAGGCTTATCACAAAAGTTTTCAATAAGTTCACTTAAGCAAGATATAAAAACAGTCTATATCTTACGCCCTGAAAAATCGGTCCCAGACGCTCGTATTGATGAATACATTAAGCCGTATGAAACGAGCTGGTTTTGGTCAATCGTTCTTCAAGATTGGAAGCGATATATAGATATTATGTTTGCCTCGTTAATGGCAAACATTTTGGCATTAGCTACGATTATTTTCTCTATGCAGGTTTATGACCGCGTTGTGCCATCACAATCGATCCCGACGCTTTGGGTGCTTGCGGGTGGGGTGCTAATCGCAGCCATTTTTGAGTTTGTACTTCGTGTTGCTCGTGTTTACCTATCCGATATTATTGGAAAGCGTGCAGATTTAAGAATATCAGACCGTGTTTTTGGTCATGCACTACGAATTAAAAATAGCGAACGTTCTAAATCGACTGGTACTTTTATTTCACAAATTCGTGAGTTAGAAGGTGTTCGTGATTTAGTTAGGCAGAGTAAAACTTGAAGTGCGACATAAACCACCTAATTAATTTAAAGGGTTTATGGAGTATATAAAATTGTCATACCATCATCGACAACAATGGGTGCGATAGCTGATTTACCTTTTTTCTTCCTGTTTCTGATTATCTTTGCGATTATCGGTGGGAATCTCTTTTGGGTAATGTTGCTTGTTGTTCCTTTAATGATTTTGCCTGGTATTTTGGTACAAAAGAAATTAGCTGAGTTAGCTCAAGAAGGCATGCGAGAGTCATCTATTCGAAATGCGATCCTTGTCGAAGCGGTACAAGGTATTGAAGATATTAAGTTATTACGAGCAGAATCTAGATTCCAAAACCAATGGAATCATATGAATGAGGTGTCTGCGGATATTAGTATGCAACAACGTAAGATCGTTGGTGTATTAACTGCTTGGACACAAAAAATTCAAGGTTTAACCTATGCCGCTGTTGTATTAGTTGGATGTTTTGCCGTGATGGAAGGCGAGATGACAACGGGTGCTTTGGTTGCGTGTTCGATCCTTTCCTCACGAATGCTTGCCCCTATTTCACAAATCACAGGGATTTTAGGACGTTTACAGCAAGCTAAGGTTGCGAAGAAAAGTCTTGATGAATTAATGCAGAAACCTGTTGATCAACCTGATCAAGCGCATCTGGTTCATAAAGAAGTGTTAAATGGGGACTATGAACTTAAAAATGTTATGTTCCAATACACAGAAGAAGATTCTCGTCCAATTCTTGCACTTCGTCATTTGAAAATTAAAGCTGGTGAAAAAATTGCGATTTTAGGTCGTAACGGTGCAGGTAAATCAACATTATTACAATTATTGGCTGGTATGCAATCACCATCAAATGGTTCTGTGCATTTGGATGGTCTCGATATTAGCTTAATCGATCCTGCTGATGTGCGCCGTGATATGGCATTGTTGAATCAGAATGCACATTTATTCTACGGAACAATTCGTGAGAATTTGACCTTAGGTGCGCCTTTAGCAAAAGATGATGACATTTTAAAAGCTTTAAAAGTGACAGGTGCTTTAGGCTTTGTGCAAGAGAAAAAAGAGGGCTTAGATCATTTAGTTTTAGAAGGTGGTGTAGGCTTCTCAGGCGGGCAAAAGCAAGCATTGCTGTTAGCACGATTACTGATTCGCCAACCTAACATTTTATTACTCGATGAACCGACTGCCGCGATTGATGATATTGCCGAAAAACAATTAATTGATCATTTAAAAGGCTGGTTAGGACACAGAACATTAGTCGTCGCAACACATAGACGAGCTGTGCTTGAGTTGGTTGATCGTATCATTGTGATGAACGAAGGTAAGGTTGTAATGGATGGACCACGAGATCAAGTTCTAAATCAATCAGCAGGCCAACAAAAACAAATTAAACAAGGGGAAGATTCATGAGCGAACAACAAGCTAACAACCGTTCTATGAATGTATCCTACAAAGAGCCAGCTTTACCACGTTCAAGTCTTGTGATTTGGATTGTATGTATTGGTTTAGCGATTTTTTTGACTTGGGCTTGGTTATTTAATCTAGAAGAAGTTTCTACAGGAACGGGTAAGGTCATCCCTTCATCTAAAGAGCAAACTATTCAATCTTTAGAAGGTGGTATTCTTACGAAGTTAAATGTGCAAGAGGGTGATATTGTTCAAAAAGGAGAAATCCTTGCGCAACTAGATCAAACACGCTTCGCATCTAATGTCGGTGAATCAAAATCACTTTTAACTTCTGCTCAAGCGACTGCTGCGCGATTACGTGCTGAAGTGAATGGAACTCCTTTAGCATTTCCTGCAGAAGTGCTCAAAGAACCTAAATTAGTCAAAGAAGAGACTGCTCTTTATTATTCTAGACGTGAAAATTTAGAACAATCATTAGCTGGTTACCAGCAAGCTTTACAATTAGTTCAACAAGAATTGATGATGACTGAACCACTTGTTGCGAAAGGAGCTGCAAGTGAAGTAGAAGTACTTAGACTCAAGCGTGAAGCTAATGATCTTAGAAATAAGATGAATGACACACGTAATCAATACTATGTAAAAGCCCGAGAAGAGCTATCGAAGGCAAATACTGATATTGAAACGCAACAACAAGTTGTGATGGGACGCAGTGATAGTTTACAACGTGCAATCTTTAAAGCACCTGTGCGTGGTGTGATTAAAGAAATTGATGTAACAACTCTTGGTGGTGTTATTCCGCAAAACGGTAAATTGATGACGATTGTTCCTTTAGAAGACAAACTGTTAATTGAAGCACGTATTTCTCCAAGAGATATTGCTTTCATTCGACCTGGTCAAGAGGCATTAGTGAAAATCACTGCATACGACTATTCGATCTACGGTGGTTTGACTGGAAAAGTAACAGTAATTTCTCCTGATACGATTCGAGATGAAGTTAAACAAGACCAATTTTACTATCGTGTTTATATCCGCACTGACTCTGACAAGTTATTCAATAAAGCAGGTCATGCGTTTGGTATCACACCAGGTATGGTAGCGACAGTTGATATCCGCACTGGTGAAAAAACAGTTATGGATTATCTACTTAAACCATTTAATAAGGCCAAAGAAGCTTTGCGTGAACGATAAGCAAGCTAAACTCAAAAAACCTCGCAATTGCGAGGTTTTTTATTTGAACCTTAAGACGTTATACTTTGTTTTTAAATTTGCATTGATGTTTTTATGCCTTTTACCATTGCTCAAACCGTTACCTTTGAAGAAGAAATTAAAAAAAGTCGCTTTCAGGCGATTGCGAGTGTTGTAGAAAATGAGCAACAAGTAAAAAAGTTTTTAGAAGAGACAAAAGACATCTCGACGACACACCAATGCTGGGCATGGAAAATAGGTCATCATGTACGGTTCAATGATGATGGCGAACCTTCAGGTACAGCAGGTCGCCCGATATTAGCAACGATAGAGGGGAATGACTTAACCAATGTTATTGTATTGGTGAATCGTTGGTATGGCGGAGTAAAACTAGGCACTGGTGGTTTAGTCAGGGCGTATGGTGGGTGTGCAGGTCAGTGTCTGCTACTCGCTGAAAAAATAGAATTAATTGAGAAAAAGAAGATTACTTTTAGTTGTGCATTTAATGAATGGGCTATTATTCAATATGAATTACTACAACAGCAAATAGAGTTTCTAGAAAACTATACTGAAACGGGTGTTAGTATTCAGGCACAAGTGCAAATACACCAGATTGAACCGTTAAAGCTCAAGCTTCAAGATATAACGCGTGGTCGCGAGCAGCTTAAACTTATTGAGGATCAAACAGATGATGCATGATCCACTATTAAAATATCGTGAACAGCATAAACATCGATTGAACTATATGCCATGGTTATATTGGTCTTTAAAACCAAAACATAGAGAATGGGCGGAAGCATGGCAAAAAGAATATCAGAACTATTTAATGGAAATGGAAACAGTTGAAATTGGCAACAATTGTTTTATTTCACCTTTAGCACATATCTTTGCTGAGCGAGGACGTAAAATTACTATCGGCGATAATACTTTTATTGCTGCCGATTGTACTTTACATGGACCGTTAGAAATCGGTTCTGAAGTCGCGATCAACCACCATTGCATTCTTGATGGAGGTCGCGCAGGTATTAAGTTGCATGATCAAGTTAGAATTGCTGCATATAGTCATCTGTATGCTTTTGACCATGGCATGGATTTAGATCGACCCATCTATCAGCAAGCAGTTCGCTCACAAGGCATAGAAGTTGGACGTGATGTTTGGTTAGGAGCTCATGTTGGAATTAAGGATGGGATTAAAGTTGGTGATCATGCGGTTATTGGTATGAATAGTATGATTACTAAAGATGTTGAGCCACATGCAATTATGGCTGGAAACCCTGCAAAATTGATTCGTTATCGGAAATAAGAATTAACTAGAAAACTCTCAAGAGATTCTATACATAAATTTAACCAACCTGCTATCTATCTGTGTTAAGTTAAAAATAAGTAGAAGACCTAAGGTATTGAACCTAAAGAGAGGCGATTATGAACCGCGTTATTGCATGTATCGATTCCTCACCCTGTATCGATGCGGTGGCGGAGGCTGCAGTTTGGGTTGCCAAGCAAACTCAAAGAGAATTAGTCCTTTTACAAATCCTAGATTACTATCCCGCCAGTTACCATTTAGGTGAAATTAGTGGCGTAATCGGTTTTGAAAGTAATGCCATGTTACTTAAAGAATTGGCTGAGTTAGAACAAAAGCAAAGCGAATTAGCCTTGGATTATAGTAATAATTTACTGAAACATATCTCTGAATTAATTGAAAAAAATTACGGTTTGACTAGCACCAAAATTCAAGAAAAAGGTGATTTTCTTGAACAGAGTTTTAATATTCTTAAAGAAAATGATGTGGTAATCATCGGGCGAGTCGGGGAACGCGCTGCTGAAAAAAATAAACCAATTGGAAGTAATGTTGAAAACTTTATTCGTGGGGCGAATTGCACGGTAATTACCGTAGGGGAGCATTTTTCACCACCAAAACGTTTTATTTTTGCTTATGAATACTCTCCAACTTGTCAAAAGATGATGGAGAGAATTGCTCAAAGTGATTTATTGAAAAAACTGCAATGCCATTTACTGTATGTTGGTGATCATCCAGAGATGCTGACTGAACCTGAGAAATATCTTAAAAGTGCTGGTTTAGATGTAATACCAATATATCGTTATGGCGATGTAGCACAAAATATTTTGGAATATCAACGCGAACATGACATTCAGCTGATTGTATTAGGTGCATTTAGTCACAGTAAGATTCATCAGTTTTTCTTGGGTAGTATCACAACCACGATATTTAGAAATGCAAATGTACCGCTGCTTGTTGCTAAGTAGTTCATTTTATTCCATATAGTTATCCGCAATTCCTGTGGATAACTATATGGAAAAGCAACCTTAATATACTTAATCTATTGATATTTATAATTAAAAAATAAAAGTTTATTTTTTAACCTCTATTTGACGATTGCAATTGCAAAGCCGTCATGTCCTTTCGATCCAACAGTTTGTAGAGCAGTACACGATAAAAGTTGAGGATGATTCTGGAGCGCAGTAAAAGCTTGGCGGATACCTTCAATACTTGGCTTTTTATTATTTGAATCTAAGATATCACCAGAGCGAATAACATTGTCTAGCACAATGATAGTGCCTGAGCGTGCCAATTTTAAACTGAGTTCAAAATATTCTGGATAACTTTGTTTGTCTGCATCAATAAAAATGAAATCAAATGGTTCACTATTTTCATTAATTAACTGATTCATGATATCAACGCCACGACCTTTTTTAAGCTCAATTTGGGTCGGCATATTGGCATAATCAATATTTTCTTGGGCAAGGATCACGTGTGTATCCCGTCCTTCCACAGTAAGCAAATATCCATCAGCAGGCAGTGCTTTCGCCAACCAGATTGTACTATAAGCAGCAAATGTACCGAGTTCGAGCACACGCTTGCATTGATTCATTTGAATCAACATTTGTAGAAACATGCCTTGGTTAGGTGCAACAGCTAGATGATTAGAAAAACCCTGCTGGTCAGTGTTATCTAATGCATGTTGAAGTCTCTCGTCTGTGGGAATGAGATGTGAATTAATATATTCATCAATGTCTGTCCACAACTGTTGCATGGTTGTATTTACCTATAAATTTGATAGCTGCATTTTAAACATTTATCTTCGAAGTGCAATTTGAATGCTGAAGGAATCATGAGTGCTGAAAGTAAAAAGAGATCAAAAGACCTCATTTTTACTCGAGTTTTACAATTTAGAAGTTACAAAGAGATGTATTACGAGTCAAATCAGGACCCCAAGTGCGATAACCTTGAGTATCCAAATGAATTTGACCTGAACTATATAATCCAATACCGAGATCTAGGCTTTGACCATGCTGAATCCAAAATTGGCATAACTTGAATTTTGTTTGTTCAATATATGCATAATCTTGGGGTTGAGGGTATTCAGGTCCAATACGAAAATCAATTGCGGAATTAAATAAGTGCTTTGATGAGCTTGCACCACCAGCACACTGATTCAGTGGGAGATCACGATAAACTGAGGTAACTTCGAAATCAGTAAGAATTTTTGCAGCGATTAAATATTTGAATACTCGTAATGTTGAAAGTGAGTTATTCCATAATTCACGATTTGGAACCATGTATTCTGAACGTCCGCACTTTTGCCAGTCTCTTGCTGTTTTCAGCAATTCAAAACTAGGAATAATATGTGCGACATTATTGCGCATTAAGAAATGTTCATATTCGCGTACACGTGCGTAGTTTTCTCCCTGACCTAACCACTGACGATAAGATGCAGGTTCTGTTTTTGTAGGGATTGGACGATTAAAAGTTACTTGTTCTTCAGGAATATATATTCTTTTGTTTGGACTAACTTTCTTTGAAGACGTGGCACAACCAACCATCATCACAGGGATGACAAATAATGAAAACAGACCCTGTAATTTATTTCGCATCATAAAAAAGCAATTCACATTTAGTATAGTGCCTATTTTAATGCAAAATAGGGGGCTAAAAATGGCACAATTGCAAAGAAATGTGTGATTCAGGTATAAAAAAGACCAGTAAAACTGGCCTTTTTGAAAATTACTTTTCTAAATACTGAAGCTTGTTTGGTTTGCCGTTCCATTCCTCACGATCAGCAGGTTGTTCACCGATTTGAGTAATGTTATTGCCAGCCCATTTTTCAGATAATTCAGCATTTAATTCAATAAACACTTCTTGACCTTCAGGTAACTCATCTTCAGAGAAAATTGCATTTGCAGGGCATTCTGGTTCGCAAAGTGCACAGTCGATACATTCGTCAGGATTGATGACTAAGAAGTTAGGACCTTCATAGAAACAATCTACAGGACAAACTTCAACACAATCTTGATATTTACATTTGATACAATTTTCTGTGACAACAAAGGTCATGGCGGCAGCTACCTAAAAAATATGGTTTTCATTTTCAATAGCGTATTTTAGGCAAAAAATGCAGATAGAAACAATTCCTTTTATTGATATTTATTATTCGTATCAATGAAAAGGGCTGATTTATATGAGTTTTGTTGATAATAACTCTCAATAACCTGAATCTATTTGCACTTCATCCTACGATAAAAAGACGTATTTTCAAATTTAATTAGAAATTAAAATTTGCTAGGTTCTAACTTTAATATAGTAGAGAACCTAGCATATAGTTAATTTTCAATAGTATCTGAGCTTTTAGATAAAGCTTTGAGTTGATAAAGGTGTTCCAAAGCTTGGCGTGGGGTAAGGTCATCTAAGTCCAGTTGCTTTAACAGATCTAAAGCAGGTGATTGCATTTTTACTTCAATTACTTTTTCAATAACTTTAGTTTCTATTTCATGTTCAACTGTACTAAACAGATCATTTTGCACAGAGTTTTGCAAATGCTGATGTTGCTGTTTTTCCAGTATTTTCAAACGTTTTTGTGCATCTTTGATCACATTAGCAGGGATACCAGCCAATTTTGCGACTTGTAAACCATGACTTTGACTTGCAGGTCCATGCTGTACTTTATGCAATAGGATTAAATTACCATTTAACTCTTGCGCGGTGACGTGATAGTTGTCAATTCCAGCTTCGCTACCCAATTCTGTTAATTCAAAATAATGTGTTGCAAAAAGACATAAACACTTAATACGTTTAGTTAAATCGAGTACACATGCCCATGCTAGAGATAAGCCATCATATGTACTGGTTCCACGTCCGACTTCATCCATCAATACTAAAGACTGACTTGTTGCATGATGTAGAATTTGTGAAGTTTCAGTCATCTCAACCATGAATGTTGATTTGCCTGTAGAGAGGTCATCAGCTGAGCCGATACGAGTGAATATGCGATCGATAGAACCGAGCTTTGCTGATTTCGCTGGGACAAAACAACCACAATAAGCAAGCAAGCTAATTAAAGCTGTTTGTCTCATAAACGTGGATTTACCGCCCATATTGGGACCAGTAATGATCGCCATACGATGTTGATGATCAAGGAATGTATCATTTGGAGTGAATGGAGCTTTGTTTAAAGACTCAACCACTGGATGTCGACCCGCCTGAATCTTGATACAAGTTTCTGGTGTATATTCAGGTCTTGCCCAATTATTTAATCTTGCCTGATGTGCAAAATTCGCTAAAACATCGATATGAGCAATCGCAGCACTCATCATCTGTAATTGGGCAATATTTTGGCGTAATTCATCCAATAAAGATTCAAACAGTAGTTTTTCACGAGCGAGCGCACGAGATTCGCTCGAAAGCACTTTGTCTTCAAAGCTTTTAAGTTCAGGTGTGATATATCTTTCAGCATTTTTAAGTGTCTGACGACGAATATAATCGGCAGGGGCTTGCTCAGCTTGAGCTCGTGTTAATTCGATATAGTATCCGCTGACACGATTGTAGCCAATTTTCAGCGTATTAATGCCAGTTCGCTGACGCTCTTTGATTTCTAAATCTATTAAAAATTGACCCGCATGATCACGTATTTTGCGTAATTCATCCAATTCATCATCATATCCCTCTGCAATTACATTTCCATCGCGTAAAAGTACAGGAGGGTTTTCAACAATTGCTGCAATAAGATGTTGGTGTAGACTTTTGAAATCACCAAGTTGCTGATCAAGCTCAATTAATAGTTTGGATTTTTGAGTGTTGAGGACAGGCGCTAAAGCATGTCGTAAAAAAGGAATTTGAGCACAGGCTTGGCGAAGTTGAACTAAATCACGTGGTCGAGCACTACCCAAAGCTACTCGACTGAGTACACGCTCAATATCGCCGATTTCTTTCAAAACTAAGCGAACAGGTGATTCGTGATAACCTTTCAATAATTGCTCGATTGCATCCAAACGAGCATCGAGTATTGCTGTATCTCGAATGGGTTGCATGAGTGTGCGACTCAGTAAGCGACCACCCATCGCAGTTTGACAATCATTGATTAATTGGAATAAAGATGTTCCATGCTCAAATAACGGTTCGATGATTTCAAGGTTACGACGTGTAATTGGGTCTAAAGCAATGAAATCTGTACTCTGTTCGATCTGTATAGAACGGATGTGAGGTAGGGCTGTTTTTTGTGTTTCTTTAGCATAATGAATAAGCGCAGCTGCAGCCGCCTTTGCTAGAGGAATTGGATCTAACCCAAAGCCTGATAAGGTGGAAACAGCAAACTGGTCACATAACGTCTTTTGAGCATTATTTTGATTAAAATCTACATTCGGTCTTTTAGTAATTGGACAATCTAGATTTTTCTTAATATGTTCGATGATGTTTTGATCGACTAAATCCTCATCAATCAAAATTTCACTTGGCATCAAGCGAGCAAGTTCTATTGGCAATTGCTCTGGTTTATATGTCTGTTGTTGAACTTTAAAAATACCTGCACTCAAGTCAAGTAATGCAAAACCAATTTGATTTTGTTGTATACACAGAGCAACTAAATTTGAGGATTGATAACTTGATAAAAGCGCATCGTCAGTTAAGGTACCAGGTGTCAAAACTCGGACTACTTTACGTTCGACAGGTCCTTTACCTGTAACTTCACCAACTTGTTCACAAATTGCAACGGTACGACCTGACTTTACTAAACGTGCTAAATATCCTTCAGCGGAATGGTAGGGAACACCTGCCATTGGAATTGGTTCACCATTTGTTTTGCCACGATGGGTTAGCGTGATACCAAGTAATTTTGCAGCTAAATGGGCATCCTCAAAAAAGAGTTCGTAAAAGTCACCCATACGATAGAACAAAAGCGCATGTGGATACTCCATCTTGACTTTGAGGTATTGCTGCATCATCGGCGTGTGAGATGAGAGATCAGCCATAACTGAGTCACTGTTCATGCGTTATAAGTCCTTAAATTGAAAATATATTACTAAATGAAGTTTTACCATTACTGCCTAAAATTGATCGAAATTCAGAAATCTTAACTTTCGATATCAAAATCACTAAATTATAAAATACAGTTTTGGTGTAAACCCTTTTTCGACAGCCATCTTAACAAATTGAGCTTGATTGACAAAAAGGATTCCTAAAATGAATGAGGAAATTAGCAACAAAAGAGTAAGTTAGTTTTTTTATTTTATTTGTTACTCCTAAGCCTTCATTGAGGAAGGTAGGGTTTTATTTAATGATTTAAGTGCTAAGTCTCATGTTTGCACGCAGAATTTACAGAAGAACTAAAAAGGTATCTTAACCCAGTATTAGTCATGTTTGTCGAGTAGATCAGTGTCTTAAATCCTTAATTATTATATATTCGAAAATTATCAGTATTTTTTAATAGATGTAGCACCAGAAGAATTTTGCTTTAGAAACCTGATAGCAACAAAAATACCACTCATATTGAATCATTAACTGATAATTGTTTTTATTTGTATTATAATTGCGAGGTTTTTTAAGGTTATTTTAAGTTTAATCTGAATTTCAATCTGATGATTGATTATAGGGGTCACATGGAAAAGTATTTATTTATTAAAAATCAAATTGTTATGAGTGGTTTGCTGTTTGGTGGTTTTGCACCAATGCTTTATGCTGCTACTGAACAAACTCAACAAGTTGTTGTATTACCTACGATTCAAGTGATTGGCTCACAAGAAGATTCAATTTCAAAAATTCCAGGTGCAGCGGTAATTGTAAGCCAAGAGCAAATTCAACAATTCACTCCAAGCTCTACTGAAGAAATTTTAAAACGCGTATCAGGTGTGTATGTTAAACCTGAAGAGGAGTCTGCAATTGTTGCCAATATTGGTATGCGAGGAATTAGTTCGGCTGATTACAAAACACTTATTTTAGAAGATGGTGTACCTGTAGCGGCTGGCTTATTTGTTGGAAATGGTCGTTATTATAATCCTCGTATTCAACGTATGGATAGCATTGAAGTTCTTAAGGGATCTTCTGCGTTGCGTTATGGACCTATGAATATTGGTGGTGTAGTAAATTATCGTACTAAACAACCTAAAGATGGTGCTCTTGTTGATCTATCAATTGGATCTTGGGATACCTATAAGACAACTGTTGAATTGGGTGGCAGTTCTCCAACGAAAGATAGCAATGTTGGAGCGATTTTAAGTTGGGCGAAAAGTGACGGTTTCATGGATAAAGGCTATGAAATGAAAGATGCCGTTATCAAAGCAGGTACAGCCATCGGTGATAATCAATGGGTTGGTGTTAAATTTACTCATTATGAAAATGATGCCAATATTTCATATCGTGGTCAGTTCTTGGGTGAGTATCATGCCAAGAAACAGAATAATCCTGCTCCTGATGATTGGTTCTTAACAGAGCGAAATTCTTTTGATATCAATCATCGTTGGGATATTAATCCAGACACTGAACTTCAAACATTGCTGTATTGGAGTGAAATGAATCGTGATTACTGGCGCTATGGCGTGAATGCTACAGCTTCACAAGCTGCAGGTCGTTGGATTTATACTGATAATGTAAGTGGCAATAATCGTGCTTTTGAACGTATTGGAGCGGAAACTCGTCTGATCGCCAAAAATACTATTTTTAATATTCCTGGTGAAGCTGAGATTGGCTTGCGCTTGATGAATGAGAAAATGGATGACGTTACGATTAATGCGAAACGTGCTACACCTCGTTCAGGTACGACAGCAAAAGATACCAAAGATTCCGCGAAGAGTGTTGCTTTGTATGCTCAAAACCGTTTCGATATTTCAGATCAATTGTCTGTAACGCCTGGTGTTCGTGTTGAACGCTATGAACAACAACGTGATGATAAACAAAAGAATGAAACAGTTAAAACTTCAAATACTGAAGTAATGCCTGGATTAGGTGTCACCTATCAATTCATTCCAGCTGTTCAGCTTTACGCTAGTGTCTACAAGGCATTCTCACCTGCACTAAATGGTGACTCACTCAGTGGAATGAAAGATCAAAAACTAGAGGCAGAAACTGCGGTAAGTTGGGAGTTGGGTTTAAGAGGTCAGCAAGATGCAGTTCGTTACGAGTTAACTGCTTTCCGTATGGACTTTGACAATCAAATTATTCCAGCTAACAGTAACTCAGATTTCCAATCGACCAATGGTGGTAAAACATACAACCAAGGGCTTGAAGGTGCTGTAAGTTTAGAGTTTGAGAATGGTTTCGATGTGTTTGCTAATCTTACATGGATTGCAAATGCTGAGTTCAAAGGCGATCGTTACAACAAAAATGGTTCACTAAAATCAAAAGATGGTGACCGTGTACCATATACACCTGAATGGGTAGCAAATCTTGGGGTAGGTTATACCTATGCAGGTTTACGTAGTCAGTTGAGTGCAAACTATACAGGTTCTCAGTTTACTGATGAATTAAATACCAAACCGATTGTAGAGAATACTTCAGGATTCTTTACTGGAAAAATCGATGCTTACACGACTGTCGATTTGACAACACGCTATACCTTGAATGATCAAGTTGAGTTTTATGGTGCAGTTAAAAACTTAGAGGACAAGCGCTATATCGCAAGTCTACGTCAAGGGATTTATGTTGGTCCTGAGCGTTCATTTGAAGCTGGTGTTCGTTATCGTTTCTAATCGATGATTCGGTAGACATAGAAAAAAGGGTTGTATTGATTAAATACAACCCTTTCTTATTTGGGGACTATATAGCAGAATTCGCTATATCGCTAAAATCTTATTTATTTGTTTAACACTTTACTCATACGAGCAAGCAGAATGACAGGGATCAAACCCACTAAAACAATTAATAATGCTGCAATTGCTCCATCTTCATATGTTCCTCTTGAGGCTTCAGCATATAACTGAGTTGCGAGGGTTTCCATATTCAAAGGTCGAAGTAACAAGGTGGCCGGCAATTCTTTCATACAATCCACAAAAATAAGTAATGCCGCAGAGATGATTGCAGGGCGGAGTAGTGGAAGATGAACTTCTTTTAATATTAAAAATTGATTTCGGCCTAAATTTTGAGCCGCGTCATCAAATACGCCATGGATACGATTATATCCAGACTCTATTCCACCAATTGCGATTGCAAGAAAGCGTACACTGTAGGCATAAAT
>NZ_MELG01000009.1:14873-20603 GCF_001767535.1 Acinetobacter sp. GWC1_38_13
TTCCTAACTTAAATTCAAGAAAATCAGCTACCGCATGATCAATTTTTCCAAGTGATAACATAAGACCAATGGCCAACACAGTTCCAGGTATTGCATAACCTAAACTGGCAATTCGGCTAAACCATGTAATTTGGCTAAAGCGTGCCGCACTGACAATAAAAAATCCGATTGCAATTGTGATCACAGTAGCAACTGTAGCTAAAAATAAAGTGTTGATTGATGCTTGTAATAAATAGTCTGAAAAACCTGCATACTTGAAACGCTTATAAGATTCCACCAATAAATGGATGAACGGAATGAGGAAACCAATGCTGATAGGAATCAATCCAAGTATTAAACATAAACCAGCTTTTGTGCCACTGAGTTGTTGTGCTGGCATCAATCGACTACGTTGAGCAGAGTTCATATAGCGTTGTTTGCGTCTACCCAGTCTTTCAATAACAACCAATAAAGTAATAATGATCAACATGAAAATCGCGATTTGTGCAGCACTAGCGAGATCGGATTGATTTGTCCATGTTGAATAGATCGATAAAGTTAGAGTTTTGACGCCTAAAAACTCGGTTGCACCGATGTCATTGATGGTTTCCATCAAAGCTAAACTAGCCCCCACAGCGATTGCTGGGCGAGCTAAAGGAATCGCGACTCGAAAAAAAACTTGGTTCGGGTTGAGCCCTAAACTGCGTGCAACTTCAATCAAGCTAGCTGATTGCATGAGAAACATTGCACGTGTGCTTAAATAGACATAAGGATATAAGACAAAACTTAATAGAAAAATACAGCCCCAAACAGAGCGAATATTCGGAAACCAAGCAGGTTGAGATTCCCAACCAAAGTTAGCTGCTAGAAAGCTTTGTAGTGGGCCGATAGGATGCAAAATATCGATATAGCTATAAGCGATGATATATGTTGGTATTGCAAGGGGAAGCAGTAGTGCCCAATCTAAAAAAGCTCGACCTCTAAACTGATATGCGGTTACTAACCATGCGCTACCAGTCCCGATTAAAATCGTGAGTAGACCAACACCAAATAATAAAATACTGGTATCAACCAAAGTAGGAGGCAGAACATACTGAATCAGATGCCCAAAAATATCACTATTACCCTGAATTGCTGTTAAAACCAATGCAATAACAGGCAAGCAAGCAAGTAAGGTTAATACCCCACTGAGCGATGTAAATAAATTAAAGTGATGCTTATTTTTGGTCATTAGAGATTAAGAAACTATTGAAGAGCAGGTTTAAGAAGTTTGATTGGACAGGTCAAAACAAAATGGATGACCTGCCCATAAAATCACTTAGTGATTAAATTGAACTTTATCGACTAACAGATTTGCTGCTTTACGATATTTTGCAATTTCACTCAGACGGACGTTATCAATATTTAACTTTCCGAAACTTGCGATAATTGGATCAATCTTCACACCAGGTTTTACTGGATACTCATAACCACTTTGTGCATAGATTGCTTGTGCATGATCTGAAGATAAGAATTCCAATAATTGAACTGCTTCTTTACGGTTTGGTGCATATTTTGCCACAGCTGCACCTGATACATTAATATGCGTTCCACCATTTTTAAAGCGAGGTAATACAACATTAATTGCATTGCCCCAACGTTGTTGCTCAGCATCACCATTACGCATTGTTCCTACGTAGTAGGTATTTGCAACGCCGATATCACAAATTTTACCGAGAATATCGCGTGCAACATCACGATCGCCACCACTCGCTGGGCGTGCTAAATTTGCTTTGATGCCACGTAACCATTGCTCAGTTGCTTTTTCGCCGTGATGAGCAATATAGGATGCAATTAACCATGTGTTATAAGGATGGCTGCCAGAGCGGATACAAATCTTGCCTTTCCATTTTGGATTTGCGAGATCTTCATAACTGATGGCTTTTAGTGGTGTACGTTCTTTAGAAACATATACTGCACGAGCACGCATAGATAGCGCATACCAATGACCATTGGCTGCACGTAAGTTACCTGGAATCGCGGTATTTAAAACTTTAGAGTTCACTCGTTGAGTTAAACCATTTTCAACCAAATCAACCAAATTACCGAAATCAACTGTCAGCATGACGTCTGCAGGTGAGCGGCGACCTTCAGTTTTAACACGTTCCAGCATTCCATCTTTGATAAAAACAGTGTTTACTTTAATACCTGTTTTTTGATTGAACTCATCTAATAGTGGTTGAATTAACACAGGTTCGCGTGTGGTATAGAGATTGACCTCAGCGGCATTTACCCAACCACTGCTGAGTGCGATAAGACTAACCGAAAGCGCATGAAGTTTTATTCGTTGGTTCATTTTTGATCCCTAAAAAGAAGAAACTTGAATAATAAATACCAGTTAAGTGGATGATTGATGGATTTCGATTGAATCATTGGATTCATAAAAGAAACACTGAGATAAATCTAACGATAGGTAGATGGTGTCTGTTTGGTCGTAATGTTGAGAATATTCAACATAAGCACTTAACACTTTATCTTCTGCCTCGATTTTTAATTTAAGTAGTTGTGAATAGCCTAAGAAGTTCGACGAAATAATTTTAGCAGCTAGACTATTTTCAGTTTTTATCCGATTAACACGTAATTGATGGGGTCTAAAATAGCAACGAATCTCGTTACTACTCGTCAAATGTTTTGGAATATCAATATTTCCAAAAATCGTATGCAGTTGTTGATCTTGTATTTGGGTTTTTATTTCATTCAAATCGGAAAAATAACGTGCTGCAAAAAGTGTTTTCGGTTGGAAGTAAAGCTGCTTAGGCGTACCACTTTGAATGATTTTACCCTGATGCATCAAAATAATCTGATCAGCAATTTGAAGTGCTTCTTCAGGATCATGAGTCACAATGATAGTTGTGGTTGAAGTCTGTTTTAAAATCTCAATAGTACTTTGTCGAATTTGATCACGTAAACGATGATCCAAATTCGAAAATGGTTCATCCATAAGTAAGACATGTGGTTTAGGCGCGAGCGCACGAGCTAAAGCGACACGCTGTTGTTCACCACCAGATAAAGTATGTGGATAGCTATGAATATGATGCGACATAGAGACATGCTTTAACGCATTTTCAGCAATAGATTGACGCTCGTGCTTCGGGATTTTTTTCAATCCAAACATCACATTTTCCAACACGCTTAAATGTGGAAAGAGAGCATAGTCTTGAAATACAAAACCGATATTGCGTTCTTCAGCTTGAACTTGTTGATATGGGTCCCATAGAACTTTTCTTTCTAGCTGAATAGAACCCTCAGTAGGAGTCTCTAGACCTGCGATCAGACGTAGCATGGTTGTCTTACCGCAACCTGAATGTCCCAATAGGCAAATAATCTGACCACTTTGAGCAGACCATGATGCTTGATTTACAGCAAAACGCTCACCGAATTTTTTGCTAAGCTTTTGAATCGTTAAGACATTGGCCAACGTTAAGGTATGAGCATTCATGGTCAATTCACAGGAATAATTCTTGCCCAAATAATAACTGATAATTCTTCTCAAGTGGAGTTTTTTTGAAGGAATGCGAGCGTGTTTATTGGCGCTATTTTAATTAACTCAAAGGTAGAGTGATTTAATTTGAATAAGCAATTATTTAATTAAATATTAGATATTTAACTGGCTTATAAATAAATTATTTAGTGAGTGATAGATTGAGTGCTAGTATCACTTTAACTTTTAGAAGTGTTTTTTTACAACATGCAAAATCAGACGGTAGAGAAAGCTAGTGTACCCATACTGACTTTAGCTGCACTTGGTGTAGTCTTTGGCGATATTGGAACTAGCCCACTTTATGCACTTAAAGAAAGCTTTCATGCAACACATGGAATGCCAATCAATGAAATTAATATTTTAGGAATCTTATCGCTTATTTTCTGGACCATCATGTTGATCGTCTCTCTTAAATATGTGATGGTGATAATGCGAGCAGATAACAATGGCGAAGGTGGAATCATGGCATTACTTGCCTTGAATTTACGTCAGCCAGGTCTTTCTAATCGAACAAAAATTCTGATTACAGCTTTAGGTTTTATTGGCGCTTCATTATTCTTTGGTGATGGCATTATTACACCCGCAATATCTGTGTTATCGGCTGTGGAAGGACTTTCTGTTGCGGCTCCAGCATTTGATAAATTTATATTACCGATCAGTATCGGCATTCTGACGGCATTGTTTCTTGTACAAAAACATGGAACTGCCGTAATGGGTAAGTTTTTTGGCCCAATTACACTGCTTTGGTTTTTGTCTATTGGTGCGATTGGGTTTGTGAGTATTATTCAAAGCCCAACGATTTTGGCTTTCTTAAGTCCACATTGGGCATTGCAATTTATTATCACCAATCCGTATATTTCATTTTTTGTGATGGGCGCTGTCGTTTTGACCGTCACAGGTGGTGAAGCGCTTTATGCTGATATGGGGCATTTTGGTGTTCTTCCGATACGCCTTGGTTGGTTCCTCGTTGTTTTGCCTTGTCTTATGTTGAATTATGCAGGTCAAGGTGCTTTATTGCTAAGAGATCCTACAGCGATTACCAATCCATTTTATTTACTTGTACCATCCTTTTTCCTCTATCCAATGATTCTTATTGCGACCGCAGCAGCTGTAATCGCATCACAGGCATTGATTAGTGGTGTTTTTTCGATGGCGAAACAAGCGATTCAATTGGGTTATTTACCTCGTCTGAATGTACTACATACCTCAGCGTCTGAAGTGGGTCAAATTTACATTCCTTTACTCAATTGGATTCTATATATTTCAATTTTATTCCTAGTTTTACTCTTTAAAACAAGTAGTAATTTAGCAGGTGCTTATGGTCTTGCTGTAACGATTACCATGTTCTGCGATACGCTTTTGGTTGCATTTCTTGCTTATAGCTACTGGAAATGGAAAACGTGGAAACTGGTTTTATTCGCTGTACCATTCATTTTTATTGATTTAGTGCTGTTAGGCTCGAATCTACTTAAGTTCTTTATTGGTGGATGGGTGCCTGTGCTTATCGCTGTCTTTGTCTTTACATTGATGATGACATGGAAGAAAGGGCGGGTTCAATTGCAGGAAAAACTCCAAAGCGATACGTTGCAGTTAGAAACCTTTATTAAATATCTAGGCACAGATATGAATAAGGTATCTGGTATTGCTGTGTTTTTGACAGGTTCTCCATCTGTAGTACCACATGCGTTGTTGCATAATCTCAAGCACAACAAGATTCTTCATGACAAAAATATGTTGGTAACGGTGCAAGTTTCGGATATCCCATACGTGCAAGATGAACTGAGATATGAGTTCGAAGTTTTAGAGAAAGGCTTTTATCGGATACAAATCAATTATGGTTTTAAAGAGCAGCCGAATGTACCTATGGTCTTAGAGAAAATTTTCAATAAAATTAATTTTGAATATAATCTGATGGAAATCAGTTTCTTTGTGTCACGCGAAAGATTGATCTACAAAGCGGATAATAAGTTAACTACATGGAGAAAACATTTATTCGCTACGATGCAAAAGAATACAAGTCCTATTAGCGATTTTTATCAAATCCCTACGAATCGTGTTGTCGAAATTGGTAGTCAGATTGAGATATAAAAAAAAGAGCCTTTTTGAAAGGCTCTTTTTTTATGCTTGGATTTACATCGGATAAATAATTTTGACTTTCTTAATGCGAGTGCTGAACCGTACCGGGTTTGTCGGAGACCACTTTTCTTGAGAGAATGTCCCGATGAAAAAAG
>NZ_MELG01000010.1:0-15341 GCF_001767535.1 Acinetobacter sp. GWC1_38_13
TTACCTCGCTCAGGGCGCTTAGCTCAGTTGGTAGAGCGTCTGCCTTACAAGCAGAATGTCGGCGGTTCGATCCCGTCAGCGCCCACCATAACTTCCATACAATATCTTGCTATCTTGATTGTGATTTTAAGTCATTTCTTTTATCATTAGCCGCAATAATGATTCTAAAATTGAAGTGATTTATGAGAAATCCTTATCAACGCAAGGCTGCGTCGAAATCTCAAACTAATTCTAATCTTTCTCCAAAAGATACTTATCGTCAGTTCATTGAACAAATTGTTATGCAGCGTCAAGTGATTGCTTTGTATCATGATGGGTGGGCGTTGTGTGCAACACCTTCTGGGCAACATGCTTTATCAATCTGGCAAAGTAAAGGATTGGCAAAATTATTAATTAAAGATAATTGGGCAAACTATCATCTACAGGAAGTTCCATTATTGGCTTTTATTGAAAAGATGATTCCCTTTTTAAAGGAAAATAATACGATCCTTTCTTTAGATCTGACCCCTGAAGGTAATAATTTATTGGTGCCACCTGATACATTATTGTTAGATATTAAAAACTTTCTTTATCAAGTCTATCTACAGCGCCCTGATGTATTTGCAGAGTTAAAATTGCCCCTGCCACGTGATATCCGTTTGCATAATTAAATCAAAAAAAGATTGGGGCAGAGTCCCCAATCAATATTCATTTAATATCCATCCGCTTGCATAAGCGAAATACTCTCTTAACCATGCATTATATCGAGTGCTCAAAGGCGTAGTTGATCCAAGTAAAATGGTTTGGCTATAACCTTGTTTTTTTGCAATCGCTTGCGCACGTAAGGTATGAAAGTCACTGGTTACGATTGCAATGGGTTGTTGAAGAGTAATGTGATGCGCTGATAGCAGAGGCTGGCTATTCTTGAGGTTAAGTTCAGTGCTGGTGCTTTTGTCTTCGAGTAAAATCTGAGTGGCAGGGATTTGATGTTTTTGCTGCAAATAGCGTGACATAACAATTGCTTCGCTATCTTTCTCGCCAAAATCAATTCCACCAGAGACAATCACTTTTGCATCTGGTTGCGCTTTTGCCAAAGGTGCTGCACGATCAAGACGTTTTGCAAGTGTTGCTGATGGTTGACCATTCTCGATGCCTGTTCCTAAAACAATAATTGCTTTAACAGGTGGAATAGATTGAGGTTTCTGATTGTTATCTGTCAGATAATTAAAGAAATATCCTAGACTAATGATCCAAATCCAAAAACACGCCCATGCAAAGCGCCAAATAGAATGCAGACGGAAGTGATAAAAGAAAAAGCGTTCAAAATGATAATAGAAATAAGCGTAAATACAGAAAAATAGTCCAATCAAAAAGGGTAAAACTGTACCGATATGAATCTTTTTAAGCGCAATTAGAATAGCTCCATCTAGGAATAAAATAGAACCGACTATAGCTAAAATGATACGAATCCATGAGCTTGCTTGCATAATCTTTTTCGTAAGCGATATAAAACGTGCTAAGTGTATGCAAAATTCATCGAAAGGCAAACGCTTCTATTGATGAATAAAAAATGGGTGAATATCACCCATCTTTATCTATATTCAATAAAGCTTAGTAAACATCTCGACGATAACGACCTGATAATCGTAATTCATCCAATTTTTCCTCTCCTAGAAGATCGATCAATGCAGCTTCAACACCTGTTGCCATACCTTCAATGCTTCCACAAATGTATATGACAGCATCTTTAGCGATCCATGCTAAAAGCTCTTCAGCATTGTTGCGAAGAATATCTTGTACATAAATACGTTGAGCTTGATCTCTAGAGAATGCCAAGTCTAGACGTTTTAGAGTTCCCATGTTTTTCCATGCTTCGATGGTATCTTTATAGAAATAGTCACATTCACGTTGACGCTCACCAAAAATTAACCAATTTTCAGTGTAATTTTGACGATTACGTTGTTGCAACAGGCTCATCAAACCTGCGATACCTGTGCCATTACCGATACAAATGATTGGACGATTATCACCAATCAGATGGAATGATTCATTCGTGCGAATTCGTAAAGCTAGTTTATCTTTGATTTGGATATGTTCTGTTAACCATCCAGAGCCTAACCCAAGTTCACCTTGTGGGTCACGCTGTTGACGAACGACAAGTCTGAGAATTTGCTGCGGAGGAATACTAGCGATAGAGTATTCTCGAGTGGGTAGGGTAGGAAGCTGCTCGATAAGCTCATCAAGATGATTGTATGCCAGAACATCTACGCGTAAATTTTTATTCCGTAATGCCTGATCAATTTTCTGATTCAATGATTCGATTTTGGATTCAGCTGAGATTTGGTACTTTTCTAAAAAGCGTTGAATCTCTGTAGGAGTATTTTCTGGTTGAATTTCTGCAATATCACCAGGATGCCAAGTCATATCATGAGGAGCGGTGAATTCAATATTGTAAGCAGGTTGCCCAAGACTATTTGGGTTGAGGAGTGTACGAGAACTTAATGTCCAGTGATCAAATACTTTTTCAATGTTCATTGCATGTAGTTCTGTGTGCGTAATCTCTGATAAAGCCTGATTCCAGCGTTGGATATCATTAGGATTGACGTTATCGACTTCAATTAAGTCAAATAAAGGTGATGCCTTCGATGCTAATAACCATTGGTTTATTGCATGCCCAAAACTACAGAAACTTTCAGGATATTCTTTAGAACCCAATGCAAGCACTGCAAACTGCATTGAACTTAAATCTAGTGATTGCTTCATCATCTTTTTGCTGAAGCTAGTTGCTAAGTCAGGTGCCTCACCAGTTCCATAGGTACTCACCACAAATAAGACAAGCTCAGCTTGCTGAAGCTCACTCTCAGTCAACTGTTGAAGAGGTTTAACAATTGTTGCTTGCTGTGCTTCTTGTAAGCTTGTTGCTGTACGCCATGCGAGTTGCTCAGCCACACCTGTTTGACTTGCGTATGTGATGAGCCATGGTTTTGTATTTGGGTCAATAACTTGAGAACCGATCGTATTTCGTACCGCGAGTGTGAGTTTTTTTTGTTTGCGACGTTTTAAATAAAGCATCCAACCTGTGACGAAAAATAAAGGCATTGTTAAAGATGCCAGCATTGCTAAAAATTGATAAGTGTCACCAAAAAAGCTTCCACGATGTACAGGGAGCATACTGCTCATAATCTTTTCATTTAGCTTCTTATCTTCGTAAAGCTCAAATTTCTCAAAAGTGTTGGATTGATAATTATAAATAGCTTGGTTACGAGCACGTTCATGTTGGGGGATAGCATCCACAAAGGATAGCTCAAGCTTTGCATCGTTCTTTTTCGGAATATTAAATGTTAATGATGAATATTCACGTCCAATTTGGGCATTCACGCCTGTCCACGATTGCGACAATATGTTGGTCACTTGCTCAGGTTTAAGTTTTTCTTTTTCAGGTTTTTTTCTATCTTGGTTTGGTTCGTTGCGTTTAGGTTGTTCAACTCCCATGACTTTGAACATACCAGCACGCCACCAGTCATATGACCAATACAAACCAGTGCATGCAAATAAGAGATAAAAGACGACAAGCCAAGTTCCAACTACAGCATGTAAATCCCAAATAAAATTGCGACCCTTAAGTTTAGGCTTAATAAAGAACCATTGTTTAAAAGAATGTTTTTTAGGGAAGCGAAGATAAAGTCCACTCAGCACAAAAAAGATAAGCATCAAGGTTGATGCACCTGTAATTTGTGCGCCAAACTCGCCTGCAGTTAAGTTCCGATGCAATCGTTGGATAAATTGTAATACCTCACGACCTTTGACTTCTGGTAATACTTCAGCTGTATATGGATTGACCATCATATTATAGCCACGACGAGCACCTTCTTTTTTAATATTTACTGTAGAAGATGCGGTAGGGTCAGCTGCGATGGTAATACTATTAATCTCAATATCGGGTTGTTTTTTATTGAAGTGTTGAAATATCTGGGCTGGGGTTAACTTTGGAGTAGAAGCAGCTTCAACAACATAGCTCTCTTTATTGATGAATTCTAAGATTTGCTGATCATATGAATAAATTGCTCCAGTTATGCCCATCAATGAAAGGATTAAACCTGCAGTGATCCCTAAGAACCAATGAATTTGGAAGAAGACTTTTTTAAGCATGGTCAAAAAATGTAAATAAAGTGGAGTTCATGTAAAAAATTATAACTCAAGATTAAGAATATAATATGGATTTTGTAGGTAATATTGATTTTGATTCTCATTTAAATTTTTACATTAAAAAAAACCTCTCATTTTGAGAGGCTTTTTTTGAATATTTTTAATTATAGCGTTTTCGGAGCGCCTACAGTTTCATTCAAATGTTTACGAACAGTATTGAATGAAAAGTTTTTTGAATCCATGCGTTTAGGAAGGATATATGCACCTTGTTGTTCATCACCTTTTGGTGTTTTTACTTTAAAGTTCACCAAAATGAAGTCAGGTGAGCTATACCACTCATAAATATCTTTCCAACCGATTGTTGCAGTACCTTCTTGAACGCCCATTTTTTGGCGCATGACGATACCGTGTGGTTGAACACCAAGACGAAGACCTTTAATTTCCTGAACTGGGAATTCATTCATTTTACGTTTCACATACCACTCAAGACCGAATCGTTTAATCAGGTAGAAGAGGGCAACGAACACGATAACAACCCAACAAAATACAGTTGAGTAAGTAGAGTAGTAGTTAATCAGTCCAGCGGTCACTAAAGAAAGCACCACAAGCGAAATCATAATGATCCACGCTTTGCGACTAAATTTATTAGTACTACGCCAAATCATAAGTTGAGCTTGACGTTGTTCAGCTTCGGAAACTTCGTAGGGAACAGGTTGTAGCGTATAAGCGTATAGCGTTTTGGCGGTCATAGTATAAAAAATGAGTGTAGAACTAGGTTAAGTTTAGCATTAATTAGCAGTCAAAGATATTATGCCAATGGTGGATAAATCAAAGAGATGCAAACTCAGTGCCATCCTGATTTGGCTCATGACTCAAGCTTTGTTTAAGCATGCTTAAGCGAGTCAAAATACCAAACATGAGTGATAATTGTTGCAAAATAATCAAGGACTTTGGATCACCTTCATCATGAGTACTGAGTCGTTGACGTATGGTTTGTAACATGTTTTGCGCGGATAAATCTGGAACCTCATCACGCAATAATGTGCCTTTAATATCGTCTAGGGCTTGATCAAGTAAAGCCAATACTTCTTGATCATGGATTTGTGCTCGATGTGCACCTAAGGCTGCGATATAGCTCAAAAAGGTATGACTCAAACACAAGAACTCGAATGCCAGTGACTTTTGTGTTGGGTCAATATTTGGCTCAGTTGCTAATGTGGAAATTAAAGAAGCAACTTCTGCATCGGTATTGTGCGCTGCGCGACGAACTACACGATAATTGAGCGCATTATTTTTACCTTCGTGGTATTGCTGAACTACTTCCGAAAGATAATTACATTGGGCTTCTATAGAACGCTGGATGGTACGTGGCAGCCGGCGAAATTTCCAATCGGGCCAAATAAAACTCACGCCAAACCATGCGAGGGCACATCCGATAAGTGTATCGATAAATCTTGGAAATCCTGCAGCAAATGCAGAACCATCAAGATTAAAGTTGATCAGTGCCAAGATAGTGATGAATGCAGTTGCTTGAGCATATTGCTTACTTCTTAGTTCGAAAAATAACACACCGCTTAAAACAAGCATCACCAATTGCCCTTCAAGTGAAGGAATAAAATAGATAATCGCCAATCCAACAATAATGCCGATTAATGTACCCACTATACGCAAATATAAGCGGCGTTTTGTGGCGTTGAAGTTTGGCTGACATACGAACAGTGCAGTGAGTAAAATCCAGTATCCATATGCAATATGGGTAACTTGAATAAAAATATAGCCAATAAATAAAACGATAGATAAACGGACCGCGTGTCGGAATAAAACAGATTCAGGTGTGAGATGCTGTTTGACTCGAACAAAAATATCATTCCAACCTTTGAGATCATCATCTTTAAGTTGGTGTTCAGTCTGTTGAGCGTTGATCAGTTGCAAATCGCGTTCTGTTTCTAAGTTTTGCAGTTGGGCATCGATCGATTTTAAATTTTGATAGAGTGCAAATAAGGCATTCACACGTACTTGATCATAAATATTATCTTCACGTAATTTTTCTAATGACAGTCTAAGATTTTCAAAACTATGTTGAAATCTTTTGTTGTGCGTATAACGTGTGCGATTCAAGATACATTGCGCTAAGTCCTGACATGCTTTGCCTTGAATGGTAAGAATACGTTGGAAACGAAATAAAATATCACTGTGCTGAAACAGTTTAGCGAGTTTTTGATAATCAATATGAGCGGAATCAGCACGCTCGTGAATATCTTGAGCTACAAAATAATACTGTAAGCTGCGTCGCGTATCTTTTTGACCTCGGTCTCCTTTGAGGCGAGTGACTAGTGCTACACGTAAATTATTGAATAATGTAATTAATTTTCCATTTTCTAGTGCTAAATCAATCATGCTTTGTTGGTAGCTTGATGCGGTCATATCCACATCAAACAGGTTTGATTTAGCATATAAAAAACTACCTAAAGCATTATAAGATGCTGATAGTTGATCTTGTAACTGACGGACTGGAAATAATAAGAAGCTGATAGTTGAAATCAGACCATACCATGCTGCTCCGATCACAAGTAATGCAGGTTGCAAATACCAGTCTTCAAATAGATGAACACCAAGCATGGTATATACCGAAACCACCAAGCATCCATAAGCAATCGTTGCGTAACGTCGCCCTAACGAACCTAACAGAATCCAGCCAATACAAGAGGCGATCAAACCAAAAGCAAATGCGAAAGGGTATGGAAATAATAATTGAACGGATGCTGCTGTAATAAAAAAACCGATGTAGGTGTAGATTAAGTTCATGATCCGCACAGAAAAGCGATCATCAATATCACTGATACCCGCAGCGACTACACCTAAAGTTAATGGAATCGTAGCCAGTTGAAAATCCAATAAATAAGGAACAAAAGCTGTACCTACAAAAGCGATCAACATCCTCACGTTATACATAAACGTGGTGTTATAAGTTAATTGTTTTAATCGTCCAAACCAAGGATTCAAGCGCTGTCCTTTTCGTATCGTGTCATGGAATTATTGTATGGGAACTGACATCTCAAAAGTGCTAGTCAGCCTGTATTATTATGCACAAAATAGCATGAGAGTGTTAAGCTTAGATCAGGAATAAACTTGAAAAGTGAAGTATTATGAAGGTCGAGCAGTCTAATTCACGTCAATATTCAACAACTTGGATTATGTTGCTTGCACTCCTTACCGCTTTAGGCCCTTTATCAATTGATATGTATTTACCCGCTTTGCCTCAAATGGCAGAGGAGTTTGGGGTAAGCACGCAAATGGTCGCAAATACTTTGCCTGCCTATTTTTTAGGGCTTGCGATTGGTCAACTTATCTATGGTCCAGTGAGCGATCGGATTGGTCGAAAAAAACCTTTGTATTTTGGTTTAACCCTTTATGTGATTGCCAGTCTGGCTTGTGTATTTGCAAGTAATGAATGGGCATTAATCATTGCACGTATTTTTCAAGCGCTTGGGGGCTGTGTCGGTGTCGTTATTGCGCGCGCTGCGATTCGTGATCGGCTGGATGTTCAAGGTTCAGCTCAAGCATTTTCAAGTATGATGATTGTCATGGGGCTAGCACCTATTTTAGCACCTATGTTTGGCGCTTGGATTCTGAACTTTTTCCCTTGGGAAATGATTTTTGCTGCATTGGCTATTATTGGTGTGATCTGTTGGTTATGTGTCCATTTCTTTTTTA
This sequence comes from Acinetobacter sp. GWC1_38_13, assembly GCF_001767535.1. Lineage (NCBI taxonomy): Bacteria > Pseudomonadati > Pseudomonadota > Gammaproteobacteria > Moraxellales > Moraxellaceae > Acinetobacter > Acinetobacter sp. GWC1_38_13. The sequence goes on from NZ_MELG01000010.1 coordinate 7,840, forward strand.
AAGAATCTTTGCCAATTGAGCGTCGTCTCAAGCTTTCCACTTATCAAGTCACAACTCTTTATGCCGCAATTCTAAAAGATGCGAGCTTTAGAGTCCCCATGTTTGCAGGCTGTCTGACAGGTGCAGCTTTGTTTTGTTACATCAGTTCTGCATCAGCGGTCTTTATGGGGCAATATGGATTATCTCAACAGCAATTCTCCTATGCATTCGCTTTTAATGCTGCTGGAATTATGTTGATGTCTTCTTTGAATAAGCATCTCAATACACGAATGGATATTTATCCCCGTCTTCGTTTAGGCGGTTCGATTCAGTTCCTTGGTGCTGTATGTGTTGTGTTTGCAGGATCAATGCATAACGCTCCGTTGTGGATATTGATGTTTGGTTTATTTTTTGTAGTGTCTGGAATTGGTTTGACTGGTCCAAATGCAATGGCTTTGGCAATGTCTAAACAAGGTGCTCGAGCTGGAACTGCGAGTGCGATCATGGGAAGTATGCAGTTTGCATGTGGTTTATTAGGTGGTGTTATTCTGAACTTTTTGATTTGGAAAGCATCATTGAACATGGGGCTCATGATGTTGATGTTTACTTCAGCAGGACTGGTCGCTATCTTTAAGGTTGGAAGACAACAGAACAGTATCTCTATGTAGAGATACTGTGGTCATTAAAGTTTACTCACCAACAAAGACAGTAAAATTTTCGACAGGTTCGCGCGGCGTAATGAAGGTATTCACGATGTGATCTGGATCGGCATATCCTAATGCAATTGCACAAATAAGCTCTTCATCATCTGGTGCTCCAAGTACATCTAAGACAATTGGATAAAAGTGATTCCATGCAGCTTGAGGGCAAGTATCCAAACCACGTGCTTTAGCCGCGACCATCACATTTTGAATCATCATCGAAATATCCATCTTCGATCCGATTCCCATCGCTTTGTTGACAGTAAAGAAAAGTCCAACAGGCGCATCAAAAAGCTGAAAGTTACGCAGTTGTTGTGCTGCCATTTTTTCCTTTTCGCCCTTTTGAATACCTAATAATCCGTATAAACCCCAACCATTTGCACGACGACGATCAATAAACGGTGAAATCCAATTTTCTGGATAATATGCAAAAGTTTCTTTGTACTGCTCTGCTAATTCTGGTTTTTGAAATAACTCAAGCTGAGCTGCACAGACGCGCTCAATCATCTCTGCGCGTTTGTTTCCAGTAAGCACATAAACCTTCCATGGTTGAGTGTTTGTACCTGATGGTGCTCGGCTTGCGACTGACAAAATGTCTTTAATCGTTTGTACATCAACAGGTGTGTCTAGAAATGCACGTACTGAGTGGCGAGAAGTTATTGCTTCATCAACATAACGGACTTGTTCCGTATTCATATAAACTCCAGCTCTTTTAGCTATTTTCTCATTGGGTGAGACTATAAATGAATCTGGTGTTTTTGCAGATGGTTTTTTAGTCGTATTGCAAAATTTGTTTTAAAAGTAATTGTATTTTCGTTTCATCAGTAAAAGCTGAATAATTTATGCGCGGTTTTGTTTGTGTGAAAAAGAAATATATTTGTAACATAATGAAATAGAACTATTATTTAGCCAAAATTGCTTAAAACTGAGTTTTTATTCGAATAAAAAAATACACACAATATTCTAAATTTATGCATAATACGCCCTTTTTAAAAATTGATTAGGCTTTCCTTACTTATTGGGTGAGGGGGATTTTCTATTACAAACATAGTGAATTTATCCAATTTTATGTTTGTAGAAATGTTGAAATATACATCGAATACAAGGAGCTTCTCATGAGTTTACCTCTCATCCGCAAGCCGTTCTTGATTCAGGGTTTGGCATTTACTGTTGCTATCTTGATGATGAACACGACACAGGCTGCTACTGAGCAAGAGCAAATTCAACAACTTCGTGATGAAGTGAAAGAGTTGCGTGCTTTACTTGAACAATATGTTCCTCAATCAAAACAAAAAACTACATTGCCTGTTTCAGATTCAGCTCAAGTTCTAGCTGCTCAGACTACAACTCCATCATCTGATACAAATAAAAAATCGCCACTCTCTTTTCAAACAGCATCTGGTGCTGATGTAAAGTTATATGGTTTCTTGCGTGGAGATGCTTCTTATCAAGCCAAAGGTGGCGATGGTATTTTTAACCGAATTAATAAAGTCGATCTCGAAAATAATGAGAAAAATAGTGACCGATTTTATAGCACTGCGACCGTGACTCGTTTGGGCTTAGATTTTAAAGCACCTGTACAAGGTGCAGATGTTGGTGGAAAGCTAGAAGTTGATTTTCGCGGTGGAACTAACAACGATACAATCCGTATCCGCCATGCGTATTTGACTTATAACGACTGGTTGTTTGGTCAAACTACATCAACATTCTTGGCGACAGATCTGCAACCTGAGATGCTTGATTTCAATTCACCTTTAGGTATTGGTACATATCGAACTCCAATGGTTCGCTACAGTGGTTCTTTGAATCCTGTCACGAGTTATGCGATTGCTCTAGAAAAAGGTAGCGACGATAATCGTGCACCTGCTTTTAGCTCGAAAATCAAATACGATTTTGCAGAGGGTAAGGGGACAACTTCAGCTCGTGCACTTTTGACAGAGGTGCGTAGTAAAGAAGCCTTTGATAAAGATTATCACCAACTCAGTGCAAATGAATCTGACTTAGGTTGGGGGATTGCGCTGGGTGCAAAATACAAATTTACAGATTCTTTGCAAGCGATGCTTGATTACTCACATGTGAAAGGTGACAGCAAATTTTTGCTTTACACCAATAATGCGTTCAATGTGAATCCGACAAATTATGATTTAAATCTCAATGAATTTGATGCTGTGACTGTGGGCACAACGTATCAGATCACGCCAAAAGTTCGTAGCACTTTGGCGTATGGCGCGATGTTTGCTAAAGATAACAATGCATTTGCTCAATATGCATTGCTAGATACTGCGCAAAACAAAACGCTACAACAAGGTTGGTTGAATGTAATGTTTTCGCCTGTTACGCCAATCACGTTCGGTTTAGAGTATATCTATGGCGAACGCAAAACCTTCAATGGTCAAAAAGGTAAGGATAACCGTGTAGGAGCAATGGCTCGCTATAACTTCTAACCTATCCTATAGGTGTAATCATCCGTGAAAATCATCTGTTAATACAGGCTGGGTTCTTACAAAGAACTGTATGTTTTTTATTAACTTGATTGAGTTTTCACTCATTTTGAGAGTTACTGTTTTATTAGTTGTGTGATGGAAAAACTATCTAAAAACTAATGAAATAAACGGAAGAAGATATGGAATTTACTTTCAATGGTTTTTATACCCTAATTTCGGCGGTTATCGTCTTGTTATTAGGGCGTCTGCTCGTTAATAAAATTGACTTCTTAAGACGTTACAACATCCCAGAGCCTGTCGCAGGTGGTTTGGTTGCAGCAGTTGTATCTTTGCTGGTGCACTCAATGTGGGGATATAGCATTGTTTTCAGCAGTCAATTGCAAACAAGTTTTATGCTGATCTTCTTTGCTTCAATTGGTCTAAGTGCTAATTTTATGAAGCTTCGTGAGGGTGGTATTGGACTCGTTATATTCTTGATCTGTGTGGCTTCTTTTATCGCAGTACAAAATGCGGTAGGTATGAGTCTTGCGTCATTGTTAGGTATTGATCCATTGGTTGGTTTGATCGCTGGTTCGATCACGCTCACAGGTGGTCATGGTACTGCTGGTGCTTGGGGTGAAATTCTTGAAACCCAACATGGGATTCAAGGTGCATTAGCACTAGGAATGGCAAGTGCGACATTTGGTCTAATTATTGGTGGGATCATTGGTGGTCCACTGGCTAAATTATTGATCAATCGTTATAGCCTTGCACATGAAAAAAGTTTATTAGAAATCAAAGATCGCGATACGCATCTTGATAAACATCCTGATGAACTTGCTCCATTTGAAAACCCACATCAAGTACGTTTAATTACAGCAGATAATGCAATCACAACATTGGGTATGTTCGCTGCCTGTCTTGCATTTGCTGAGTTTATGACGGGTTATAGCAAAGGGACATGGTTCGAGTTACCAACCTTTGTTTGGGCGCTTGGTGGTGGTGTTATTCTCCGAAATATTCTTGAAAGCGTATTGAAAATTGATATTTTTGATCGTGCAATTGATGTGTTTGGTAATGCGTCGCTTTCATTGTATTTGGCAATGGCATTGCTTTCGTTGAAGTTATGGCAATTGGCAGATTTGGCTGGGCCACTGGTTGTTATTTTAGGTGCTCAAACCATTACTATGGCTCTATATGCAGCCTTTGTAACCTTCCGTGTGATGGGTAAAAACTATGATGCCGCTGTTCTTGCTGCGGGTCACTGTGGTTTTGGTATGGGGGCAACACCAACTGCGGTTGCAAACATGCAAGCCATTACTAATATGTATGGACCTTCTCATAAAGCGTTCTTAATTGTTCCATTATGTGGTGCATTCTTTGTCGATTTAATTAACGCAACAGTAATTCAAGTTATCTTGAAATTCTTTGCCTAAGTCGGATCAAAAGCCCCATGTGGGGCTTTTTTGATTCATCCATTTTTATCGTATATGTGTTTGATATACATATAATTTATCAAAGCGAATAAGTGATGAATGAACAATTAAATGCCACGCTGATGTCGTGGGTGCAATTCTTTAATGATCCGCTCTGGAATTTCTTGGTTGTCTTGTTGGTTGCAGTGGGTGTGTTTTACACGTTAATCACAGGTGCGGTACAGCTTCGCTTATTTTTACACAGTATTCGTGTCATGAAAGGCAGCCGTAAAGAATGTGTGGATGAGCACGGGATCACACCGTTTCAGGCATTCGTTACAGGACTGGCAAGTCGTGTAGGGGTGGGTAACGTTGCTGGCGTTGCGATTGCGATTGCGATAGGTGGTCCAGGTGCGGTGTTTTGGATGTGGTTTACTGCATTCTTAGGCATGAGTTCTGCGTTTGTGGAGTCATCGCTTGCACAGTTATTTAAGGTACGAGACCATCAAAACAAACAATTCCGTGGTGGACCTGCGTATTACATTACTCAAGGTTTAAAGCAAAAATGGTTAGGGATTGTTTTCGCACTTTCTCTCATTTTAGCTTATGGGTTTGTGTTTAATGCTGTTCAGGCAAATGCGATTATTGGTGCAACTTCTCATGCTTGGGGATGGGATAAGGCCAATCTAACTTTAGATTTGGGTGGTTTAGACCTAGAAATCTCATGGGTTGGCATTGGACTAGTGACAATGACAGCATTGATTATTTTTGGTGGTATTAAACGTATCGCAAAAGTTGCTGAAGGTATCGTGCCATTCATGGCATTGCTTTACATTATCGTAGCTTTGTACATCGCTATCATCAATCTGCCAATGTTGCCAGAAATCTTTAAACTTATTTTCACAAAAGCTTTTGAGTTTGAAGCAGCAGCTGGTGGTTTCTTCGGTGCTATGATTTCTATGGCAATGATGATGGGGATTAAACGTGGTTTGTTCTCAAATGAAGCAGGTATGGGTTCTGCCCCAAATGCTGCTGCTGCATCAGATGTAAAACATCCAGTAAACCAAGGTTTAGTGCAAATGCTAGGTGTCTTTGTAGATACCTTTGTTGTGTGTTCATGTACTGCGATTATCATTATGGTGTCAGGCATGTATCACGAAGCAGGTTTTGAGGGCGTAACTTTAACGCAAAAAGCGCTTGAGAGTCAGATTGGCAGTTGGGGCGGTGGTTTCCTCGCTATTATTCTGTTCTTATTTGCCTTTACGTCGATTATTGGTAACTATGCATATGCGGAAAGTAATGTGCAGTTCATCAATAACAATCCTAAAATTATGCTGATTTTCCGTATTTTAGTATTGGTTATGGTGTACTTCGGTGCAATCACTAGCGTTCCGTTGGTTTGGTCTATGGCAGATTTATCGATGGGATTGATGGCAACTATTAACCTGATCGCAATTCTATTGCTGACTCCGATAGCATTGATTTTATTGAAAGATTATACCTCTCAGCTTAAAAAAGGGATTAAAGAACCTGAGTTTAAGATTGATAACTATCCTGAATTGAAGAAAAAAGTCGATTCCGATATTTGGTAAATTGATAAAAAGCTCCTGTAAAGGAGCTTTTTTTATGTGGCATAGAAATCAGTCAGCAAAGAATTGATACAGCTTTTAAAAATCGCTCGGAGTAAAATTTGAGAGAGATATAAAGTGAATATGGCATCAAATGCAGATGAAACAGCTTAAATTATTGACTCTAGGACTATCGATGATGTTTGTGGTGGGTTGCCAAACCACATCACATCTACGACCTGTTGTAGAAGATGCTCAGGTACAAACCATGAGTCAACCTTTTGCTGCGATCAAAAAACAACAGAAACGTCCTGTCATTGCGCTGGTATTAGGAAGTGGTGGTGCGAGAGGATATGCTCATATCGGAGTGATCGAAGTGCTTGAACAGCAAGGTATCCGACCTGATTTGATTGTAGGTACAAGCGCAGGCAGTATCGTGGGTTCAATATATGCCAGTGGTAAAAGCGCAGCTGAATTGAGAGATATTGCACTCAAACTTAAAGCCAATGATGTACGTGATGTAAATGTGAGCCTCAAAGGTTTCTTTGATGGTAAAAAAGTTGAAGATTATGTCAATCAACAAGTGCTTAACACACCGCTACAAAAGTTAAAAATTCCAATGTATGTGGTTGCAACTGAACTCAAAAATGGGACGAAAACCGTATTTAACTATGGCAATACAGGGCAAGCCGTGCGTGCATCGACTTCTATTCCAAGTATGTTTGTGCCGACTAAGATTCGTAATGTCGAGTATGTTGATGGTGGGCTAGTGAGTCCTGTCCCAGTTGAAGTAGCACGGGAACTAGGTGCGGATATTGTGATTGCTGTAGATATTTTGGCGCAGCCAATTCATACCGAAACTACCAATGTGTGGGGTTTGTTCAATCAAAATATTAATATCATGCAAGGGCGATTAGCCGAAGAAGAATTGAAAGATGCGGATGTCGTGATTCAACCTGATATACGTGAAAAGGCACATATCTTTGATGTGAAAGGTCGTGAAATGACTATGCAAGCTGGGATTGATGCAGCACAGGCTAAACTTGCGGATATTCAATGGACAATTCAAAGTAAGCAAAATTCAGCTACTCAAGCTCAGCAAGATTTTGCACTAAAAATTGATTCTGTAGCACCTTAATTTGCTATTTTACTGTCAGTAAATCAATACAAGATAAGGCTTGGTTTGCTGGCAGATGTTTTCTTATAAAACAATTTGTAAATCCTCTACAAAAAGCTATGAAAAAATCAAGAAAACAGGTAAATAACTACAATTCATTAAACTTTTTATTAAACAAATTTAAGTTTTGCATTATAGGATGACGCATCGACGTCATAAGTAACACCACAAGGATTGTTAAACACGATGTTTAAATCATTTTTTCCTAACCCACGCCTTTTTTTTATATCGGTGATTGT
>NZ_MELG01000010.1:15354-21749 GCF_001767535.1 Acinetobacter sp. GWC1_38_13
AACATGCTGCTTTGGTACACAGGTGGGCATGGATGGGGAGAGTACTTGGGTTTTCCGAAAGGTTATGCTGAAGCTGAATTACCAATTGGCGTGAGTCGCTTTTGGTCCGCAGCTTTTATTTGGTTCTATATTTGGTTTTTAGTATCAACAGCATTATTCGCTGCCTTTTGGCGATTTCTATCTGATAATAAATGGCAAAAGTGGTCGATTTGGGGGTCGGCATTCATTCTTTTTAATATCTGGTTTGGTGTTCAGGTGAGTGTTGCGATTAACGCATGGTATGGTCCATTCTGGGACATGATCCAAAAAATGCTCAGCGATGGTGGTGGTGACATCAATGATCTTTACAAAGGCACATTGACCTTCCTTTATATCGCGATGGTGGCAGTCACATTTGCAGTCATTAATGCATTTTTTACCAGTCACTACGTATTCCGTTGGCGCACAGCAATGAATGAATACTACACTGCCAACTGGGATAAGCTGCGACATGTAGAAGGTGCTTCACAGCGTATACAAGAAGATACCATGCGCTTTGCGACCATCATGGAAGACTTAGGGGTGGAGTTAATTAAGTCAGTGATGGTACTGATTGCCTTCTTACCTTTGTTGTTCCAAATCTCGCAGAAAGTTCCAGTCTTACCGATCGTGGGGGAAATTGAACATTCTTTGGTGTGGGCGGCTGTTGTATGGGCGATTGCTGGTACAGTTATTCTAATGTTAGTCGGGCAGAAACTTCCTGGTTTGCAATTCAATAATCAGAAGGTTGAAGCTGCTTATCGTAAAGAGTTAGTCTATGGTGAAGACCATGAGAATCGTGCTGATCCTGTTACGTTAAAAGAGTTATTTAGTAAGGTACGAGTCAATTACTTTAGACTTTACTTTCATTATGCCTACTTTAACTTAGTGGCAATTTGGTACAAGCAACTCGATATTTTATATAGCCTTGTCGTATTATTCCCTGCAATCGCATCTGGAAAAATGACGCTTGGTTTGATTAACCAAATCAGTAATATTTTTGATAAAGTCCGTGAATCATTCCAATACCTGATCAGTTCATGGAAAACGATTATTGAACTATTATCGATTCATAAGCGTCTAAAAGCTTTTGAATCAATTCTTGATAAAGACTAGATACTACAAAGAAAAAACCTGCTTCGTGCAGGTTTTTTTATCGCTTAAAGTAGACAAATTCCTAATCCAGCACCTAATGCCATGACCCACAAAGGATGAACTTTTTTAAACATCCCAAGAATTGCAGTCAAGATCACAATTAAGATCAGTAAGGCATTTTGTGCAGAAGCATCTGCAATTAGCCATGCACTGACTAAGACTAAACCGACTGTAATTGGCTTTAAGGCTTTTTCAAATCTTGCTCGTAAAGGATGGTTCTTAAAGCGTTGCCAAAATTTGAGCACATACACTGTGATAATAGATGATGGACCAAACTTCGCTAAGGATGTAACCAATAGACCCGCTGGACCAGCGACATGCCAACCAACTAGCGGCACGATCATCATATTGGGGCCGGGTGCAGCCTGTGCCATTGCAAAAAGCGAACTAAATTGTTCCGCAGTCATCCATTGATGTACGGTTACAACTTGATGCTGCATTTCAGGAAGGATGGCATTACCACCACCAAAAGCTAGTACAGAGAGTTGTGTAAAGACGATCACTAATGTCCATAAGATCATGATTTTTTCACTCCAAGTACCAACAAATTAATCGCAACTAAGATAAATAAAGTCAGTGCCAAAGGAAGTTTGATTAGCAGCATAAATACCAAGGTCAATGCAATCGTCAAAACGGTGAGATAGCTTTTTAAAATGGGGCGTAACATTTTAAATCCTGTGGCAAACAATAAGCCTGCGGCAGCTGCCGCTAGTCCTTGGATCATGTGTTGTACTGCAGTTAAATATTGGAAATGCTCATAGACTTGGTAAATGATCAAGACAATCGCTGTTGGCGCTGAAATTAAGCCTAGTACAGAACTGATAGCACCTTTAATACCTTGGAATTCCATGCCTATCGCAACTGACATATTGATAATATTACCGCCAGGAAGTAACTGACATACGCCAAGTAAATCTGTAAATTTTCCTTCATCTATCCATTTTTTATCTTCAACAATAATGCGATGGGCTAAGGGTAGTACCCCACCGAATCCCATTAATCCTAACTGCATAAATCCCGTAAATAATGCCTTGCAATCAGGCGCTTCTGATACTGGTTCACGCTCCATTGATATTGCTTCGGCTTTCATCGGGACACCTCCTCATCTCTTTTACTCATGATAGGATGGTTGAATAGTGGTATATTTACAAATGCTATTTTTTACATCATCTATACTTTTAAGGTATGTTTAATGGATATTCATAAGCTTCAAGCATTCGTTGCTGTGGTTGAAGAAAGTAATATTTCAAAAGCTGCTGTTCGTCTGCATATGCAACAACCACCATTAACTCGTTTAATCAAAAGTTTAGAAGAAGAACTCAATACCGCTTTATTAAAACGTTTACCTCGTGGTGTAGAAGTTACAGAAGCAGGAAAGGTCTTATATCAAGAAGCGATTACAATTTTGGCACATGCCCAGTCAATTCCTAAAAGAGTCAGAAATATTGCACAGGGTCTCGAAGGTCAGATTAATATTGGCTTTACCAATTCAGCAGGATTACATTCATTTTTACCTGCGTTGTTACGCCAGTTTCGTGAAGAGTTTCCTACTGTGGCCATTCATTTAGAAGAAGACAGCAGTAGTGCATTAACAGATGCGGTGATTAATGAAAAACTAGATATTGTATTTCTACGGAAGCCAGCGCCCATTCATAAAGATGTGCAAAGTCTCCATGTGTTAGATGAACCGCTAATCGTGGCTTTACCAAGCAATCATTCATTGGTAGAAAAAAACGGTGCGATTCGCTTACTTGATTTGGAACCATATGAATTTGTACTTTACCGCCGTTTAGCAGGGCAAGACTTATTCGATAATATTTTGGCAAATTGCTATCAGGCAGGTTTTAGCCCGAATATTGTCCAAGAAGCCCCACGTTTGACATCAAGTCTCAACCTGATCGCAGCAGGGATTGGACTCTCAATCGTACCGGCTTCGATTCAAGACTTTTGGAATAAACAAATTATTTACCGTCCTTTGGAAGCCAAGAAACCTTGTATTGCACCGATCTATGCAATTTATAGAGCCAAAGATAATAATGTTCGAGTAGCACATTTTTTGGATTTACTTAAAGCGAGCCAAGTATTAGAAAATGCGTCTACTACTAATGCGTAAAGTGATAGAAGTTTAAAATTGGTCCAACCAAATGTTGTTGAGATTTATCTAGGGTAACTTTGATTTCTTGAAAGTTAAAATCGCTATCATCACGATATTTCGCTATGCCATGGGTTTTGTTATTCATCTTCGGAATCTGATAACTAAAGAAAGCAACGTATTTGGATGGATGTACTACATGAATTAACTTTTGTGTGTCTTTATAACCGCCAAATTCATTCTCAATGCTTTCTTTTAAAAGGTTTGGAAAATAAAGAGTTGCGTAGGGCATACCGCAACCAACACAAACTGAAGAATCATATAGTTCAATCGCTTGTTTTTGATTCGTGCTCATTAGCAATGCTGAACCTGTACCATTTGCCCCTGCGTTTGCTTCGATATCTTGCCAGTCTTTTGGGACGAGCACAGCACCAATTTCAGGTAGTCCGACCAATTTAAGTTGCTTTGCCAGATTAGCATCTAGCTTAAAATCAAAATGACAGCTTTTTGCTGTACACGATTTAAAGTCTTTTAACAGTCCATCATCGAAGGGATTAGGCGCGGTAACACCATAAAAAGGAACGCGAACATCATTGCTAAAGGAGACTTCACCCAATGCATATATTTGATTCATTGCTTGGCGTTGTTTTATCGTATTTGAAAATTGAGGAAAAATTGGTTCAAATTGACTGACTCCAGCGTGAGTTATTGGAGCAGACAACAGTAATAAAATCGTGGAAATAGAGCATAATAATTTCATTTTTAAAATTTGGTCAAATCAACGTAGTTTGAATCTTCTATCTTCTGCAATAATATGATTTAACACAAGGGTGCCGTAGTCATTTAAACGCTTTACCATACTTTATAAAAATACGAGTGATAAAAAATGAATCCGATGAAAAATATACTTTCTGTTTGCTGTTTTGTGGCGCTAAGTTGTCCTGCTTTTGCGCAGGAAATCAAAGGAATTTCATTTTCACATCAGGATTGGGAAATATATTGTACCAATACAGGAACATGCCGAGCAACAGGCTATTCGGATGAATATAGCAATGATCAAACTCAGCCTGCATCACTCTTACTGACACGTAAGGCTGGAGCAAAGCAAGCTGTCAGTGCTGAATTTGCGTTAGGTAATTTGGAGCAAGAATCTCTATCTCCAGCTAAACTTAAGAATTTACGTTTTTATGTGAATGGAAAAGATTTAGGGCAAGTGACTGTTGATGGTGCGGACTTCCCAATCATGGGAAAACTCACTGCCGCTCAGGTCAATGAATTGCTGCATCAAGCCAAACAAAAGACAGATATTGTATTTAAAAATGCCAATGTCCAATGGCGTATCTCTGATACAGGTATGACTGCTGCATTATTGAAAATGGATGATTTTCAAAAGCGAGTCGGTACGGTTGGGGCGCTAATTAAACAAGGCAAAGCTGATGAATCAAAAGTGTTATCTGCTCAACCCAAACTCACATTGAAACAAGTAAAAACCTCAGATCAGCCATATTTAACTTTAGAACCAACACATAAACGTTATGCCGCCATTCACCAAATCTTAATGGCTGCTCAACCATCACCCAAAGAAGATGATTTCTGTAATGGACTTTATGATTACGATTCTGATGGATCGAAACCCCAAGCAATTCAATTCTACAAACTCACAAATCATAAAGTTTTGGCGATGACGATCTGTTGGCGTGGAGCGTATAACGAAGGATATGGTGCTTGGGTGTTAGATGAATCACTCACGGGTAAAGCAACTTTTGTGACGGAACATGCCTCGGATTTTTATGAAGGTATAATTCAGAGTGCTCAGAAAGGTCGTGGCATCGGGGATTGTTGGTCAAGTGATGAGTGGGTATGGGATGGTCAGAAATTTGTACACACTAAAGATATGTGGACAGGCATGTGTAAAGGGCTTGCTGCGGGCGGGGTATGGGAACTAGATAAAATCGAAGCTGTTGTAAAATAAAGCGTTACATCAATAAAAATAGCCTAAGGAAATATCATGCTGAATAATAAAATTCATTTAAGTAGGTTGATTTTAACGGTTTCATTTAGTTGTTTTAGTTCTTCAATTTTTGCTGCGCCATTACAGATATTAGAGCTTAAAAAAGGACAACTCAGTCAGGTTGAGCAGACGCAAATTTGTGAACAACTTAAAGATCTCTGCCAACAGCAAGCGCAATGGCGCAGTTTAAAAACAGTAGATCAAAATCTATGGCTATTGTCAGGAAGTGATATTGCGCAATTTCGTCTATCGACAACTGGACTTAAATTAACCCATCAGTGGCGTATACAATTAGCACCCTCTGAGGAAATGGCACGGACTAGCCAATATATTTTTCCTAAACTATTTCCAATGACTGAAAACCGTTATGCGATTGCTCAGATTGATACCTTTTCAGAAATGTATTCAGGTGGTGGCGCAGGGATTGAGCGTGCTAATTTTTATGAGTTAAAGGATTTAGGGCAGACACATCGCTTTATTGAAAATTATCCTTTTAGTTTTAATCGCATGATTCGGGCGTGTTTCTCTGAGCGAGATTATGACACTTCTAAAGGGAAATGCCACGATGAGGATAGTTTGAGTCTAGATATTCGTCCGATTAAACCGATGTTGTGGCAATTCCGTTATCGTTATAGTTTAGAAGTATCACCAGCATCGGATTCAGGTGAAAAATCATTTAAGGGTAGTCGCAATCTCAATATTGATCTAAACAAAGCACCACAGCAGCCAAATATTCCTGCACATTGGGATTATCAAGGACAAGGTTAAGTTTTAGTTTTACATTTTGCCTAAGTTTTAAAGGTTTGGGCTTACGCAATTTACAGCGTCATAACAGATGATCTAGCGAGTACATGCTACAAAGAGACAGATTGCTTTTTGGAACTGCGCTTATGTCTCGTGTTTATATTTTTGCTCGCCGTAAAATTTCTCATTTGAGTCGTTCTATATTGATGGCTGCGGCTGTGTTGGGGACAACGCAAATAGTTATAGCAGGGGCAGGGCCAACAGTTGATCAGCTCAGTGATTGTTTGGTGAAAGCCACGACAGCAGCAGATAAAACCACGGTGTTGCAATGGACATTTACGGCTTTAGCAGCGCATCCTGATTTAAAGGGTTTTA
>NZ_MELG01000011.1:0-20145 GCF_001767535.1 Acinetobacter sp. GWC1_38_13
CGTACTGTAGGTGCTGGTGTTGTTGCTAAAGTAACTGCATAAGCCCAATACTGTGTTACACTCAAATCGGAAGCTTCGGCTTTCGATTTGCTCAATAGGTCAGTAGTTCAATTGGTAGAGCGTCGGTCTCCAAAACCGAATGTTGGGGGTTCGAGTCCCTCCTGGCCTGCCACTTTTTTTAAATAAAAAAGCTTGATTCTGGCTAAGTTGTCATATAATAAGTCGCGAATTCAACGACGAGTAAAAAAATGTCGAATGATAAATCGCGTGACGCATTAAGCGACGCGCCAATCCCTCAAAGAAATAATGCAGAAGTTGTAAGTTCAGGTTCGCCATTGGATGCTGTCCTGTGGTTGGTTGCTATTGCTTTGCTAATCGGTTCTGCATTGGTAAATCAGCATTTACCTGCCTATTGGGCGCCTGCAAATGATATTTGGGTGCGCGTTGGGGTAATTTTGGCTTGTATCGTTGTCGCTTTAGGTTTATTATACGCCACCCATCAAGGTAAAGGCTTTGTGCGCTTGTTGCAAGATGCACGAATTGAACTGCGTCGAGTGACTTGGCCGACGAAACAAGAGACGATCACCACTTCGTGGCAGGTGCTCTTGGTAGTAATTATTGCATCTCTAGTGTTGTGGTGCTTTGATTATGGGTTAGGTTGGTTTATTAAGTTAATTATCGGGTAAGAGCGCCATGAAACGTTGGTATATTATTCATGCCTATTCAGGCTTTGAAAAACAAGTGTTGCGTTCGCTTAATGAACGTATTCAACGTAGCACGGTAGCTGACAGCTTTGGTGAAGTCCTAGTTCCTACTGAAGAAGTAGTTGAAATGAAGGATGGTAAGAAACGTAAATCTGAACGTAAATTCTTTCCAGGCTATGTGTTAGTCGAAATGGAAATGAATGATGATACTTGGCACATTGTAAAAGAATGTCCAAAGGTTCTTGGTTTTATCGGTGGTACGCCAGAAAAACCAGCGCCAATCACACAACGTGAAGCTGATGCGATTCTTGCTCGTGTACGTAATACTGGTGAAGCACCGCGTCCTAAGACGATGTTTGAACCAGGTGAAGAATTGCTCGTTATTGATGGTCCGTTCACTGACTTTAAAGGAGTCGTGGAGGAAGTTCAGTACGAAAAGTCACGTTTAACGTTGACGATTAATGTATTTAATCGACCAACTCAAGTTGAACTTGAATTTCGACAAGTCGAAAAAACAGTTTAATTTCAGTTGTTTGAAAAGCGCCCGATTTGATCGGGCATTGTTGTTGTAATGTTTCGGCATTACTTATTTTTTTGGGGAGCCTAACGGCGTCTGTACCCAGAGGTAATTTCAATGGCTAAGAAGATTGACGGCTATATCAAGCTGCAAGTTCCAGCTGGTAAAGCGAATCCATCTCCACCAATTGGTCCTGCTTTAGGTCAACGTGGTGTAAACATCATGGCATTCTGTAAAGAATTCAATGCTGCTACACAAAAACTTGAAGTTGGTTTGCCAATTCCTGTCGTGATCACTGTGTACAACGATAAGTCGTTCACTTTCATCATGAAAACTCCACCTGCATCTATTCTTCTTAAGAAAGCTGCTGGTATTCAAAAGGGTTCTTCTGTACCTAACAAAACTAAAGTTGGTAAGTTGACTCGTGCTCAATTAGAAGAGATTGCGACTACTAAAGAACCAGATTTAACTGGTGCTGATTTAGACGCTCGTGTGCGTACCATTGCTGGTTCTGCACGTTCTATGGGCTTGGAAGTGGAGCTATAAGACATGGCAAAGTTAACTAAACGTCAAAAAGCCATTGCTGCTGCTGTAGAAGCAAACAAAGTTTATACTTTGGAAGAAGCAGTACAAGTTCTTAACAGCCTTCCAGCTGCGAAGTTCAAAGAATCTTTAGATATCGCTGTAAACCTTGGCGTAGATCCACGTAAATCTGATCAGGTTGTTCGTGGTGCGACTACTTTACCAGCAGGTACAGGTAAAACTGTACGTGTTGCAGTATTTGCTCAAGGTGCTGCTGCTGAAGCTGCGAAAGCTGCTGGCGCTGATATCGTTGGTTTTGATGATCTTGCTGAAAGCATTCAAGGTGGAAACCTTGATTTTGACGTAGTAATTGCTGCTCCTGATGCAATGCGCGTTGTTGGTAAGCTTGGTACTATTCTTGGTCCACGTGGTTTAATGCCAAACCCGAAAGTGGGTACGGTTACTCCAGACGTTGCTAACGCAGTTAAAAATGCTAAATCTGGTCAAGCACGTTACCGTGTTGACAAAGCGGGTATCATCCACGCTGCGATTGGTCAGCTTGGCTTTAGCGAAGAAGCTGTACGTCAAAACGTTGAAACTTTAATTGCAGACTTGAAAAAATTAAAGCCTGCTACTTCTAAAGGTGTATACGTTAAAAAGATCACTTTAAGCTCAACTATGGGTCCTGGTCTTACTGTTGACGTAAACAACGTTTCTAAGTAATTAGACAGAATTTTAAAGCCTCAGACTCTTTTTTTTAAAGAGTTTGAGCAAACTTTGAATTGATAAATGAATATTTATCAGCGTCAAAGACCTCAGGTGAGAAGTGTTTTCGAACATTTTTCTTAATCTACCAGCCTGAGTAGACGTGGTGGTGTGATTTGTTCCTCCTCCACGTGTAAGTCGAAAGGCTTACGAATTGGGAGTGCATCTTTATAGATGCATAAATCACCGTTAGGAGGTTTTACAATGGCTCTTCTTATCGAAGGCAAAAAACAGATCGTTGCAGAAGTAAGCGAAGTTGCTTCTAAAGCGTTTTCTGTTGTTGTGGCTAACTATCAAGGTTCAAGCGTAGAGCAATTAACAACACTTCGTGTTGAAGCTCGTAAGTTAGGTGTGACGACTCGTATCGTTCGTAACACTTTGGCTAAGCGCGCATTAGAAGGTACTCAATTCGATATCTTAAATGACAACCTTGTTGGCCCAACCATTCTCGGTTTCTCTACTTCTGAAGATGACATGGGTGCAGCTGCACGCTTGTTCGAAGAATTTGCGAAAACTAACAAAGCATTTGAACTTAAAGCTGCTGCATTTGATGGCAAGGTTTATCAAGGTGCTGACGTTAGCGTGATTGCAAACCTTCCGAACCAAGAAAAAGCGCTTACTATGCTCGCGTCTGTTCTTCAAGCTCCTATTTCGAAATTGGGTCGTCTCATTACAGCGCTCAAAGAGAAAAACGAGTCAGAAGCAGCTTAATTCTATTTTCACACCATTCAATATCCATTTGGAGTTATTCTCATGGCTTTAACAAACGAAGAAATCTTAAACGCAGTTGCTGAAAAAACAGTTCTTGAACTTGTTGAATTAATTTCTGCTTTCGAAGAAAAATTTAACGTATCTGCTGCTGCTGTAGCTGTTGCTGCTGCTCCAGGCGCTGGCGCTGCTGCTGCTGAAGAACAAACTGAATTCAACGTTGAGTTGACTTCTTTCGGTGCTAACAAAGTTGCTGTAATTAAAGCAGTTCGTGAAGCTACTGGTCTTGGTCTTAAAGAAGCTAAAGACCTTGTTGAAGGCGCTCCAGCTGTTCTTAAAGAAGCTGTTTCTAAAGAAGAAGGCGAAGAGCTTAAGAAGAAGCTTGAAGAAGCTGGTGCTACAGTTACACTTAAGTAATTCTGTAGGGAGTCGATTTTTTTATAATCGGCTCCAAAAAATGGCTGATGGCTCTTGGGTCATCAGCCTTTTTGCGTTACAATAATCGGCTCGTTTTTTGTTAGTTTTGCATATTTTGTGCAGATTTTTATAGAAAACAAATAAAATCAAATGCTTACCAATATTTTTTTGCTTATAAAAATATTGTTAAGCGTTTTGATACCACTAAAAATTGCAGCATTTGTAAACAGTGGTGGCCATATCGGCCTGCGTAATTCCTTCTAGGCCCGTTCTGCAGGCGGGCTTAGTTTACTTTCCGAGGACTCCAGATGGCATACTCATATACCGAAAAGAAACGGATCCGTAAGAATTTTGGTAAATTGCCCCACGTAATGGAAGCACCGTACTTACTTTCGATTCAGGTCGATTCGTATCGTACATTCTTACAAGGTGGTAAAACTCCAAAAAATCGCGAAGATATCGGTCTCCAAGCCGCATTTCGTTCAGTTTTTCCTATTGAAAGTTATTCTGGCAATGCTGCTTTAGAATTTGTTGAGTATAGCCTTGGTAAACCCGAGTTTGACGTGCGTGAATGTATTTTACGTGGTTCGACTTATGCGGCACCAATGCGCGTAAAAATTCGTTTGATCATTAAAGATCGCGAAACGAAATCAATCAAAGATGTTCGTGAACAAGAAGTGTACATGGGCGAAATGCCGCTCATGACCGACAACGGTACTTTCGTTATTAACGGTACTGAACGTGTAATCGTATCTCAATTACACCGTTCCCCAGGCGTATTCTTTGATCATGATAAGGGTAAAACTCACTCAAGTGGTAAAGTGTTGTATTCAGCACGTATTATCCCTTACCGTGGTTCATGGTTAGACTTTGAATTTGATGCAAAAGATTTAGTTTTCGTACGTATTGACCGTCGTCGTAAATTGTTAGCGACTGTGATCTTACGTGCTTTAAATTATAGCAATGAACAAATCTTGAATTTGTTCTATGAAAAAGTACCTGTATATCTTGATATGGGTAGCTATCAAATTGACCTCGTTCCAGATCGCTTACGTGGTGAAATGGCACAATTTGATATCTTGGACAACGACGGTAAAGCAATCGTTGAACAAGGTAAACGTATTAATGCGCGTCATGTACGCCAAATGGAAGCAGCTAACTTAGCTAAGCTTTCTGTACCTGATGAATATTTATATGAGCGTATTACAGCTGAAGATATCACACTGAAAAGTGGTGATGTGATTCCTGCAAATACCGTACTTAGCCATGAAATTATGGTGAAATTGGCTGAAGGTGGTGTTAAACAATTTAACATCCTATTCACTAATGACATCGATCGTGGTTCGTTCATTGCAGATACATTACGTGCAGATACAACAACAGGTCGTGAAGAAGCGCTTGTTGAAATCTATAAAGTAATGCGTCCAGGTGAACCACCGACAAAAGAAGCAGCAGAGAACTTATTTAATAACTTATTCTTCTCTTCTGAACGTTATGACCTTTCTCCAGTAGGTCGTATGAAGTTTAACCGTCGTTTGGGTCGTCCTTACGAAGTGGGTACTGATCAGAAGTCACGTGAAGTTGAAGGTATTTTATCGCATGACGATATCATTGATGTACTTCGTACATTAGTTGAGATCCGCAATGGTAAAGGTGAAGTCGACGATATCGATCACTTGGGTAACCGTCGCGTACGTTCTGTTGGTGAAATGACAGAAAACCAATTCCGTGTTGGTTTGGTTCGTGTTGAACGTGCTGTGAAAGAGCGTTTAAGCCAAGCTGAAACTGATAACTTGTCTCCACAAGATTTAATCAACGCGAAACCAGTTGCTGCGGCAATCAAAGAATTCTTTGGTTCAAGCCAGTTATCTCAGTTCATGGACCAAAACAACCCATTATCTGAGATTACACATAAACGTCGTGTGTCTGCGCTTGGTCCTGGTGGTTTGACACGTGAACGCGCAGGCTTCGAAGTGCGTGACGTACATCAAACTCACTATGGTCGTGTTTGTCCAATTGAAACACCTGAAGGTCCAAACATTGGTTTGATCAACTCGCTTTCTGTCTATGCAAAAGCGAATGACTTCGGTTTCTTGGAAACACCATACCGTAAGGTTGTAGACGGTCGTGTGACAGATGAAGTTGAATATTTATCTGCAATTGAAGAAGTAGGCACTGTCATTGCACAAGCCGACTCAGCAGTGGATAAAGATGGCAACTTGACTGAAGAAATGGTTTCTGTACGTCATCAAGGTGAATTCGTACGTATGTCGCCTGAGCGCGTAACACATATGGATGTTTCTGCACAGCAGGTTGTTTCTGTTGCAGCGTCATTAATTCCATTCCTTGAACACGATGACGCAAACCGTGCATTGATGGGTTCGAACATGCAACGTCAGGCTGTTCCTACACTTCGTGCTGACAAACCACTTGTCGGTACGGGTATGGAAGCAAACGTAGCACGCGACTCAGGTGTATGTGTGATCGCGGGTCGTGGTGGTGTAATTGAATATGTTGATGCATCTCGTATCGTTATTCGTGTGAACGAAGATGAAATGATTGCAGGTGAAGCAGGTGTGGATATTTACAACCTGATCAAATATACACGTTCAAACCAAAATACATGTATTAACCAAAATGTCATCGTAAACTTGGGCGACAAAGTTGCTCGTGGCGATATTTTGGCTGACGGTCCATCGACTGACATGGGTGAACTTGCGCTAGGTCAAAACATGCGCGTCGCGTTCATGACATGGAACGGTTATAACTATGAAGACTCGATCTTACTTTCTGAGCGTGTGCTTCAAGAAGACCGTTTAACGTCGATTCATATTCAAGAATTGTCATGTGTAGCGCGTGATACTAAGTTAGGTGCAGAAGAAATTACTGCTGATATTCCTAACGTCGGTGAAGCTGCACTGTCTAAACTTGATGAGTCAGGTATTGTTTATATCGGTGCTGAAGTTACTGCAGGTGATATTCTTGTTGGTAAGGTAACACCTAAAGGTGAAACTCAGTTAACACCTGAAGAAAAACTACTTCGTGCAATCTTTGGTGAAAAAGCGGCTGACGTAAAAGATTCATCTTTACGTGTTCCATCTGGCACTAAAGGTACAGTAATTGACGTTCAAGTCTTCACACGTGATGGTTTAGAAAAAGATGAACGTGCGCAAGCAATTGAGAAAGCTCAGCTTGATGCATACCGTAAAGACTTGAAAGAAGAATACAAAATCTTCGAAGAAGCAGCACGTGAGCGTATTGTTCGTTTGTTGAAAGGTCAAGAATCTAACGGTGGTGGTTCGACTAAACGTGGTGAGAAGCTTTCAGAAGATATGTTGTCTGGTCTAGAGTTAGTTGATCTACTTGAAATCCAACCAACAGATGAAGCAATTGCTGAGCGTTTAACTCAAATTCAAGTGTTCTTGAAAGAAAAGAGCCATGAAATTGATGAAAAATTTGCTGAGAAGAAACGTAAACTTTCTACAGGTGATGAGTTAACAACTGGTGTATTGAAAGTTGTTAAGGTTTACCTAGCAGTTAAACGTCGTATCCAACCTGGTGATAAGATGGCGGGTCGTCACGGTAACAAGGGTGTTGTATCAAACATCTTACCAGTTGAAGATATGCCACATGATGCCAATGGTGTGCCAGTTGATATCGTATTGAACCCACTCGGTGTACCATCGCGTATGAACGTGGGTCAGATTCTTGAAACTCACTTAGGTATGGCAGCAAAAGGTTTGGGTGAGCAGATTGATAAAATGCTCAAACAACAACGTACAATTGCCGAGTTACGTTCATTCCTTGACAAGATTTATAATAAAGTGGGTGGTGAGCAAGAACAGCTTGACACACTAACTGACGAAGAGATCTTGAAGCTTGCAGGTAATTTACGTGCTGGTGTGCCTTTGGCAACTCCAGTATTTGATGGTGCTGAAGAGTCACAAATCAAAGAGTTACTTGAGCTTGCAGAGTTACCACGTTCTGGTCAACAAATCTTGTTTGATGGACGTACAGGTGAACAGTTTGATCGTCCAGTAACTGTCGGTTACATGTACATGCTTAAGTTGAACCACTTGGTTGACGATAAGATGCATGCACGTTCAACTGGTTCTTACTCACTTGTGACACAACAACCGCTTGGTGGTAAAGCACAATTCGGTGGTCAGCGTTTCGGTGAGATGGAAGTATGGGCACTTGAAGCATATGGTGCAGCATATACCCTCCAAGAAATGCTCACTGTGAAGTCGGATGACGTCGAAGGTCGTACACGCATCTATAAGAACATTGTAGATGGAAACCATTATATGGATCCGGGTATGCCTGAATCGTTCAACGTATTGACCAAAGAGATCCGTTCTTTAGGTATCAACATTGAACTGAAAAATGGTGACTAATTAGCCATTAATTCTCCTAGTTTCCACTCGAAAAGGGTGGGGGCTTCCCTCCTGAGAAAAGGAGGGGTTGAGGGAGGGTTGTTCAGTTAAAAAACAATATTTGTGACCCAGTCAGGTAAGCCTAGCTTCCTGACACACGGAGAAAAAAATTGAAAGACTTGCTCGATATCATGCGTAAGAAAACGGATTCAGAAGGTCATGCACCGATTGAATTTGACCGTATCCGTATTGGTCTTGCGTCACCAGAGATGATTAAGTCATGGTCTCACGGTGAAGTTAAAAAGCCTGAAACCATTAACTACCGTACTTTTAAACCTGAACGTGACGGTTTGTTCTGTGCCAAAATCTTTGGTCCAGTAAAAGATTACGAATGCTTGTGTGGTAAATACAAGCGTATGAAATATAAAGGCGTCATTTGTGAAAAATGTGGCGTTGAAGTAACGACTGCTAAAGTTCGTCGTGAACGTATGGGTCACATTGAACTTGCTTCTCCAGTTGCACACATTTGGTTCTTGAAATCATTACCGAGCCGTATTGGTTTACTTCTTGATATGACATTACGTGATATCGAGCGCGTATTATATTTCGAATCTTATGTCGTTACTGATCCTGGTATGACTCCGTTTGAAAAGTATCAACTTTTAACGGATGAAGAATATTACAATGCACTTGAAGAGCACGGTGATGAATTCACAGCGAAAATGGGTGCAGAAGCTGTTCAAGACTTGTTGAAAGACATCGATCTTGAAGCTGAAATTGCTCGTTTACGTGAAGAGATTCCACAAACGACTTCAGAGACGAAACTTAAAAAAGCGTCTAAACGTTTGAAGTTGATGGAAGCATTCAAAGAATCAAACAATAAGCCTGAATGGATGGTGATGAATGTACTTCCAGTACTTCCACCAGACTTACGTCCGCTTGTACCACTTGAAGGTGGTCGTTTCGCGACTTCAGACTTAAACGATCTATATCGTCGTGTGATTAACCGTAACAACCGTTTGAAACGTCTTCTCGACCTTGCTGCACCAGACATTATCGTACGTAACGAAAAACGTATGTTACAAGAGTCTGTTGATGCATTGCTTGATAACGGTCGTCGTGGTCGTGCGATTACAGGTTCGAACAAACGTCCATTGAAATCTTTGGCTGATATGATCAAAGGTAAACAAGGTCGTTTCCGTCAAAACTTACTTGGTAAACGTGTTGACTATTCTGGTCGTTCGGTAATTACCGTAGGTCCTACTTTACGTCTTCACCAATGTGGTCTTCCGAAGAAAATGGCGCTTGAATTATTCAAACCATTTATTTTCGCGAAACTACAAGCATCTGGTCAAGCAACAACCATTAAAGCTGCGAAGAAAATGGTTGAACGTGAGACTCCGGAAGTTTGGGACGTTCTTGCATCTGTAATTCGTCAACATCCAGTAATGTTGAACCGTGCGCCAACACTTCACCGTTTAGGTCTTCAAGCATTTGAACCTATTCTTATTGAAGGTAAGGCAATCCGTCTTCACCCGCTCGTCTGTGCTGCGTTCAACGCCGACTTCGACGGTGACCAAATGGCGGTACACGTTCCATTGACACTTGAAGCACAGTTAGAAGCTCGTGCATTGATGATGTCAACAAACAATATCTTGTCACCAGCAAACGGTGAGCCAATCATCGTTCCTTCTCAGGACGTTGTCTTGGGTCTTTACTACATCACTCGTGATGCAGTAAACGCGAAAGGTGAAGGCATGGTGTTTGCGGATACTCACGAAGTAAACCGTGCACTTGCAACTGGTCAAGTTGCGATCCATGCTCGTGTTAAAGTACGTGTGCATCAAACGGTTATCAATGAAAATGGTGAGCGTGAACAGCAAACTATTATTGTTGATACAACACCAGGTCGTTGCTTACTTTGGGAAGTTGTTCCAGAAGGTTTAAGCTTTGACATGATCAACCTTGAGATGACTAAAAAGAACATCTCTAAGTTAATCAACTCTTGCTACCGTAAACTTGGTTTGAAAGATACAGTTATCTTCGCTGACCAATTAATGTACTTGGGTTTCCGTCAAGCGACTCGTTCAGGTGTATCTGTAGGTATGGAAGACATGTTAATTCCACCTACGAAACACACAATTATTGACAAAGCGGAAACAGAAGTTCGTGAAATCGAACAACAGTTCGAACAAGGTTTCGTAACTGCTGGTGAACGTTATAACAAAGTTGTCGATATTTGGGCGCGTACAAACGACCAAGTTGCTAAAGCAATGATGGATAACTTGTCTTATACACTTGTGAAAAACAAACAAGGTGAAGACGAGAAGCAAAAATCATTCAACAGTATCTATATGATGTCTGACTCTGGTGCCCGTGGTAGTGCGGCTCAGATTCGTCAGCTTGCAGGTATGCGTGGTTTGATGGCAAAACCGGATGGCTCGATTATTGAGACTCCAATTAAAGCGAACTTCCGTGAAGGTTTGACAGTACTCCAGTACTTCATTTCAACACACGGTGCGCGTAAAGGTTTGGCCGATACTGCATTGAAAACTGCGAACTCTGGTTACTTGACTCGTCGTCTTGTAGACGTGGCACAAGACTTAGTAATTACTGAGCCAGATTGTGGTACAAGTGGTGGTCTAGTGATGACTCCATTCATTCAGGGTGGTGATGTCATCGAGCCATTACGTGACCGCGTATTAGGTCGTGTAACTGCTGAAGATGTACGTCGTGCATCTGATGATGAAGTTGTATTACCTCGTGGTACGTTAATTGACGAGAAAATCGCAGCTCAGCTTGAAGAAGCGGGTGTCGATGAAGTTAAAGTACGCTCAGTAATTGCATGTGAATCTACATTCGGTGTGTGTGCTCGTTGTTATGGTCGTGACCTTGCACGTGGTCACTTGGTGAATCCAGGTGAATCAGTGGGTGTAATGGCTGCTCAGTCAATTGGTGAACCTGGTACACAGTTAACGATGCGTACGTTCCACGTTGGTGGTGCTGCGAGCCGAACTTCTGCTGCGAACAGCGTTCAAGTACGTAACAAAGGTACTGTACGTTTCCACAATGTGAAAACTGTACAACATGCCAAAGGTCACTTAGTGTCAGTTTCTCGTTCAGGTGAAATTGGTATTGCGGATGACTTAGGTCGTGAGCGCGAGCGTTATAAACTTCCTTACGGTGCCAGCATCTTGTTGAAAGATGGTGAGACTGTAGAAGCTGGCGGTATCGTAGCGACTTGGGATCCACATACACATCCACTTGTTACAGAAGTTGCGGGTAAAGCACGTTTCAGCCAAATCGCTGATGGTGTAACTGCTACCTCTAAGACTGATGATGCAACAGGTATGACGACTGTTGAAATCTTGCCAGTAACAGCACGTCCTGCGTCTGGTAAAGATTTACGTCCTGCGATCGTGTTGGATACAACAGATGGCGGCGAACAGTTCTACTTCTTGCCACAAAATACAATCGTGACTGTCCGTGATGGCGAAACGATTGGTGTGGGTGATGTAATCGGTCGTGTACCACAAGAATCTTCGCGTACTCGTGATATTACCGGTGGTCTTCCACGCGTTGCAGACTTGTTTGAAGCACGTAAACCAAAAGAGCATGCGATTTTGGCAGAAGTGTCTGGTATCGTAAGCTTTGGTAAAGAGACCAAAGGTAAGAACCGTTTAGTGATCACACCAGATGATGGTTCGGAGATCTACGAAGAGTTGATTCCTAAATGGCGTCAAATCAACGTGTTCGAGGGTGAGCATGTGAACCGTGGTGAAACCATTTCTGATGGTCCACAAAACCCACATGACATCTTACGTTTGAAAGGCGAAGTTGCTTTAACAAACTACATCGTGAACGAAGTTCAAGACGTTTACCGTCTCCAAGGTGTAAAAATCAACGATAAGCACATTGAAGTCGTCGTACGTCAAATGTTGCGTAAAGTTGAAATCACTGATGGTGGCGATACAAGCTTTATTAAAGGCGAACAAGTGGATTACATCCGTGTTGTTCAAGAGAACCAAGCTGTCTTGGCTCAGAACAAGTTCCCTGCGAAGTTTGAACGTCAATTGATGGGTATTACTAAAGCGTCGCTTTCTACTGACTCGTTCATCTCTGCTGCATCGTTCCAGGAAACAACACGTGTGTTAACTGAAGCTGCTGTAACAGGTAAAGAAGATGATTTACGTGGCTTGAAAGAAAACGTTGTTGTTGGTCGTTTGATTCCTGCTGGTACAGGTCTTGCGTATCACCTAGAACGTCGTCGTCAAGAAGCGGAAGCTGCTGAGTTTGAACTTCACAATGATTTCAGTGAAGTTGATCAAGCGTTTAGTCAAGCGTTAAATTCAGATCAATTCTAATTATGAGTTGATTCAAAAAAAGCACCTTCGGGTGCTTTTTTTATTGGTTTAAGATTGAGTTTAAATTTACAAATATTAAAGCATTAGCTAACTCAAATTACATAACATGATCAAAGTCCACATAAAAGAAGATTATTATTTTTAACATACAGAACAGGAGAGTATCCGTCATGAAAAAAACAATTGGTGTTGTTTCTGCTTTAGTCATATCAACGGTTATGTTTACAGGTTGTCAAAATATGAGTGCATCAGACCAGCGTATCGGTGCAGCAGCCTTGGGTGGTGCAGTAGGTGGTGGTGTTGGTAACCATGTTGGTGGTGGTCTAGGTGCGGGTGTAGGTGCAGCAGCTGGTGCTGGTGTAGGGGCAAATACCCAAGGTGGTAGTAGCCGTACGACTACAAGTAGTGCTATTGGAGCAGGTATTGGTTCAGTTGTAGGTAAAGCGTTATTAGGTGGTGATTCTGGTGCTGCAATAGGTGGTGCGATCGGTGGTGGTGCAGGTGCTGCCATCCAAGAAAAGAAATAATCTCTAATTTCGTAATAAAAAATGCCTGTGATTCCTCTCAGGCATTTTTTATCTAGCTGTATAGATTAAGTAGTAGCTTTAGCCTTTTTTCTACGAATGTATAAGGTTTTCTCGACTTCTGCGATCCGAGTACCAGCTTCATCCACAATATTTAAAGTATATGATCGAAGTACAGGTTCGTGATTTTCAGCTAATCGTTTAATTTTGCTAATTTCGTCTGCGCTGATCCGTATATCAGCATAAACAGTGCTTCGACCTGGTGATAAAAAATTGATTGCAGCACTTTTATCCCACACAATGTATTTGTTACCCAAATGATGCATCAAAATAAGCATATAAAAGGGATCAACCATAGAGTACAAGCTGCCACCAAAATGTGTTCCAACGATATTTCGATTTTTTCGAGTAAGCGGCATTTTGATTCGAATGAAATAATTGTCGAGATCAATCGTTTCAATTGCTATTCCTGCACCGCGATAGGGTGAGTAATGATTGATCATAAATTTTGAAACGGCTGGAATGGTTCGAATTTTTCTGAAAAAGTTTTTCATGGTCAATTTTTTTTCTGATAACTCTATTCATACTCCATAAATATCATTTTTATTGTATCGCTGGCAATGGCTGTTTAGTTGACCAAGCCACTTGAAAACAAAATGGGAAAAATTATGCAACCACAAGTAAAAACTGTCACAACTTCTGATCAGCAAACACTGTGTGTGAAGACATGGGGCGATGAGAAAAAAACACCATTGGTTTTAGTACATGGTTATCCAGATAATCAGGAAGTTTGGGAGCCAATTATTGAAAAGCTTGTCAATCATTATTTTATTGTAACTTATGATGTGCGTGGTGCAGGTTTATCTTCTATTCCAAAACGTATCAAAGACTATCGTCTACCGCGTTTGTCATTAGATTTACAAGAAGTGGTAGATCAAGTTTTACCAAATCGTAATTTTCATATGGCAGCCCATGATTGGGGTTCATTACAATCTTGGGAATCGGCAACTGAGCCTAAACTTAAAGGTCGTTTGTTGTCTTATACAACGATCTCTGGGCCTTGCTTAGATCATGCTTCTTTATATTTGCGTGAAAAGTTTAAATCAGCACCAGCAAATGTTCTGAAAATGCTGACAAAATCATGGTATATCGGTGCATTCCATTTACCACTCATTGCACCTACAGTTTGGACTTTCTTCAGTCCAGAAAAATGGGGCAAAATCTTGAATGGATTAGAGAAAAAACAAGATTTACCATTAAATGCAAATATTGTTGCAGATGGTAAATACGGAATTAACTTATATCGTGCAAACTTTATTCCTTCTTTAACTCAACCACGCCAACGTTATGCGCAATGCCCAGTACAAGCAATTGTATTGCGTCATGATGCATTTGTTAGTCCAGAATATATTACTGAGTCTATGCCGAAGTGGGTTGAAAAGTTCGAATATACTGAACTTGATGCGAATCATTGGGCTGTCATCAGCCAACCTGAGAAAATTGCTGAACTTATTCGTGGTTTTATTCAGCGTCAGGCTGCTTAAGATTGAACGATATTTAACAATAAAAATCACATAAGATTTACGCACTTTATTCGGCGATATTTTCAGCTTCATCTCAATGAATCTGCTAGAATGTCGCCTTTCTTTTGCTCCTACTTTTTTTCATGAATGCTGTCGTAATCGCGATTGCCGTGATGTTTATACTGTCACTGGCACGAGTTTCTGTTGTTCTCACTTTAGTGATTTCAGCCATTATTGGTGGTTTAGTTGCAGGTTTGAGTCTTTCCCAAACTGTGGAAGCATTTAATACTGGTTTAGGTGATGGTGCTGAAGTTGCCTTAGCGTATGCAGTATTAGGTGCGTTTGCTTTAGCACTTTCTAAATCAGGTTTACCTGACTTACTTGCGCATAAATTGATTGGTTTACTGGGCTTTGAAGCAAGTAAAAATCAAGAAAAAAAGGTGAAGTATCTTTTATTAACCATTTTGTTAATTGCAGCAATCTTTTCGCAAAACTTAATCCCAGTTCATATCGCCTTTATCCCTGTACTGGTACCTCCATTGCTGAAAGTCATGAACCATCTAAAATTGGATCGTCGTGCGGCAGCATGTGTGCTAACGCTTGGTTTAGTGGGAACATATATTTTCCTGCCTGTTGGTTTTGGTGCGATTTTCCTTGAACAGATTTTGATGGGAAATATTAACAAAATTGGTGCAGCGTATGGTTTGCATGTCGAACGCAGTATGATGCCGATTGGAATGGCTATTCCTGTTTTAGGAATGGTTCTTGGTACGCTTGTGGCAGTGTTTGTGAGTTACCGTAAGCCACGAGAATACGTAGATCGTACAATCACAACGGTAAAAACTATTGATTTAGATAAACCATTGCGTACAACATCTCAAGTTGAGCATGATCTCAAAGCCGATGCTGAAGAGCTTCGACATGAAGCAGAAAATGTACCGACAATTTCTAAGAAAACCATGTTTATGGCTTTGCTTGCAATTGTGCTGACTCTGGTTGCACAACTGTATTCTGGTTCTATGATTCTAGGTGGATTGGTTGGATTTGCTGTGCTATCCGCTTCTGGAATTTTTAAATGGCAAGATGCGGATGATGTTTTTGTGCAAGGCATGCGGATGATGGCATTGGTAGGCTTCATCATGATTTCTGCTGCTGGATTTGCATCAGTCATGACGCATACAGGCGATATTAATCAATTGGTAAATGGTGTGGTCAATATCATTGGTGATAATCATGCATTAGCTGCATTTCTGATGTTATTTATCGGCTTATTTGTTACGATTGGGATTGGATCATCTTTTTCAAGTGTGCCTGTATTGGCTGTTATTTATGTACCGTTGTGTGTGCAATTTGGATTTTCACCATTGGCGACGATTGCATTGATCGGTACAGCCGCAGCTTTGGGAGATGCAGGATCTCCAGCATCGGATTCAACTTTGGGACCAACGGCTGGTTTAGGTGTGGACGGTCAACATGATCATATTTGGGATACGGTCGTTCCAACATTTATTCATTTTAATATTCCTCTTTTGATCTTTGGCTGGATTGCAGCCATGATTCTATAATAATCTTTCTAAATAAAGGTCCTGATTAAGGGCCTTATTTTTTGTGAATTAAATTACGTATTTTATTTATTTAATATCTTGGTTAACTGATTTTAAAATAATCATGTTATATTTTTCGTCTCTTTTTTATTCTATTAAAATAATGATGACTTTATATTAAAAATTGTGGATTTATTATTTTTAAGTAGAATTAAATTCTATTTTTTAAATAAATTTATCAGTCTTTATTAATGGTTAATTCTGATAAAATTGCTTGGTTTTATAGGCATTTATCTTGACCTAAATGGTCTGGATTAAAGTTATATTACATATTTTAACAATTATATTTTTTTGTTATTCAATGGATTGGATAAATAATTAAAATAGTCGGATTTTATCTCTATTGTATAATAATGTGAACTGGTGTTTATTATATTGGGCAAGAACATAATTTTTTAAATGAGGTTATTTAAATGTTAAAGAAAGTTTTAGTGGTCGCATTATTGGGGTTATCTTCAACTGCATTTGCAGGAGGTTTTCAAATTAAAGTGGGTGCGAGTTTAATTGACCCAACAGCAGATACAACGCTTGCACCTGGTGCTACGGTAAAAGGGGATCATGAATTTGCATTTACACCGTCAGTTGAATATTTCTTTGGTGATACACCGTTTTCTGCTGAAGTGTTATTAGCTGATCCTATTAATCACGATGTTTTATTAAATGGTGAAAAGGTTGCAAGTGTGCGCCAATTACCACCAACAATTACAGCAAAATATAATTTTAAAAATTCAACTCGTTTCACTCCTTATATTGGTGTCGGTGGTACAGCATTTATTGCATGGCATGAAAAAGGCGTGGCGGATGACGTAAAAAATGCATACGGTGTTGCAGGTCAGTTAGGTTTCAATTTCCAACCTGCTGATGCGAAAAACTGGGGTGTGTACTTTGATGCACGTTATGCAGACATTAGCCCTAAAGTTAAATTAGTTGATGGTACTAAATTTAAATTAGACTTGAATCCAATGGTCTATACCCTCGGTTATAGCTATAAATTCTAAGTCATCTAGTTGTGCAAGCCTCACATTATGTGGGGCTTTTTTTATATTAAAAACCTACATAAAAATAAAAAAACTGCTCGTATGATAAATAGAATTCACTATATTTATGTGTGATTTGATATGAAATTTAAATTAGGGTGTATTGGGTTTATTTTGTTTCCATTATTTATTTCATCTGTGGAAGCTGCTAGTTTTCCATGCCATCAAGCAAAATCAACGGTTGAACATCAGATTTGTAATCAACGAGAATTAAATGATGCCGATGTAAAGTTGGCAACAACTTATCAAATTATCTTGCATGCTCTTCCAATGGGAGGGCGTGATGCTGAAAAAGATAAGCAGTTTCAATGGTTGAAACAGCGTAATCGTTGCGGTGCGAAAACATTATGTTTGAGTAAAGCATATTTACAAAGACAACAACAACTTGATCGTATCCTACAAGATCGCGTGTTGAGTCAGGGACCTTTCTAGCTCACGTAAATTTGAGTGATTTAGATAAAAAATTGCATTTTAAGGATTGAAAAATTTTAGTTATACACCATTCATAGATCATTCCAAATTGATAAGCCTCACAAATAAGGAGTGATTTATGAGTGAACAAGCATCACAAAATTATAGTTTCCAAGCTGAAGTTGCTCAGTTATTGCATTTAGTGACGCATTCTCTCTATTCAAACCCAGAAATTTTCTTACGTGAACTCATTTCGAATGCATCAGATGCATGTGATAAATTACGTTTTGAGGGAATTAATCATCCCGAATATTATGAAAATGATCCAAATTTACGAGTGCGTCTGACTTTAGACAAAGAAAATAAAACGCTTACAATTTCAGACAATGGTATCGGTCTAAGCCAACAAGAAGCGATTGATAATTTAGGTACGATTGCAAAATCAGGTACAAAAGATTTTATGTCTAAGCTGACTGGTGATCAGAAAGCAGATGCGCAATTGATCGGTCAGTTTGGTGTTGGTTTTTATTCAGGTTTTATTGTTGCGGATAAAATCACTGTCGAATCTCGTCGTGCTGGTTTAGCTTCAACAGAAGCGGTACGTTGGATTAGTGGTGGAACAGGTGAGTTTGAGGTTCAAAGCATTGATAAAGCAACACGCGGTACAGATATCATCTTGCACCTACGTGATGATGCACTGGATTATTTAGAATCTTGGAAAGTAAAACAAATCGTTAATAAATATTCTGACCATATTAGCTTGCCAATCGAAATGCAAAAAGAAGTCTGGCAAGAGGAAGAGACTGCTGAGGGCGAAGAGCCTAAAGGTGGTCAAATGGTCAAAACAGATGAATGGGAAGTGATTAACTCTGCGAGTGCATTATGGACACGTAGCAAGAGTGAAATTACTGAAGAACAGTACATCGAGTTTTACAAAAATTTAAGTCACGACTTTGCAGAACCATTGGCTTGGGCACATAACCGAGTTGAGGGAAGTACTGAATATACGCAATTGTTGTATATCCCAAGTCAAGCAAAACAAGATTTATTTACCCGTGAAGCAAAAGCTGGCATTAAGCTATATGTGAAACGTGTTTTCATCATGGATGAAGCAGATAATTTGATTCCAAATTATTTACGATTTGTACAAGGTGTTGTGGATAGTGCTGATTTGCCATTGAACGTCAGCCGAGAGTTATTGCAAGAAAGCCGTGATGTTAAAACTATTCGTGAAGGGAATGCACGCCGTGTATTAACCTTATTAGATAGTTTAGCTAAATCTGAAGATGAAAAAGATCAAGAGAAATTCAAAAAATTCTATGCGGAATTTGGATCTGTACTAAAAGAAGGTCTAGGCGAAGACTTTGGTAATCGTGAGCGCATTTTGAAATTATTGCGTTACGCAACGTCGACTAATGATGAGGTTGTAACGTCTTTTGCTGACTACAAGTCGCGTATGAAAGAAGGTCAGAAGGCTATTTATTATGTGACGGCTGAAAGTTTGAATGCTGCTAAAAACTCTCCTCAACTTGAAGTATTTAAGAAAAAAGGCATTGAAGTATTGCTGATGGCAGATCGTGTTGATGATTGGGCGATGAATTTTGTCCATGAGTTCGAAGGTACGCCGTTACAGAATGTTTCAAAGGGTGCTGTTGACTTAGGTGATTTACAAGATGCTGAAGAGAAAAAAGCGCTTGAAGAGGCAGCTGAGCAGTTTAAACCTGTCATCGATCGCTTGAGTGCTTCACTCAAAGAGAAAACTAAAGAAGTCCGTGTGACTACACGTTTAGTGGATTCTCCAGCATGCTTAGTAACTAGTGAGGGTGAGCTCTCACCTCAGTTGGTACGTATGCTTAAACAAGCAGGACAAGCAGTTCCAGAGATTAAGCCTACCCTTGAAATTAATCCTGAACATCCACTGGTGAAAAAGTTAGAAAGTTCTGAGCAATTTGATGACTTAGCGAATGTGATTTTTGATCAGGCTGTTATTGCGGAGGGTGGTTTACCTGAAGATCCAGCAGCATATGTAAAACGAATCAATAGCCTACTATTGAAGTAGTTTTATCTCATCTGATAGCAAAAAACCTCTAAGTGATTAGAGGTTTTTTGCTATGGATAAACTTAAAGTTATCCACAAGATCGCTGTTAATTTCATCAAAACAAACTTTCAAACCGAACAAATGTACTGACGTAATGGCTTCGATCTTCACGATGGTCGTTAAAATAATTGAGATCTCCTTGTACATAGAACCATTCGCGCCAAAGAGGTTGTCGCCAAGATACAAAAGGTCCCCAACTATTTAGACGTAAATCGTTGTTATCGTAATAGCCACCCGTGTAAATACCGTATTTAAAACTATTGTGTGCGAAAAATTGGTGTTGGCGGAATGTACGGTTGTCCCATCGTAGATCATCATCTTGTGTATCAGCATAGGTCAAACTGAGTTGATTTGATAAAAAAGGTTGGTTTGGGCGTGCGTGAATCAGTTCTAAATTTGTTCGAAGATAGTTTTCACTTTTACTGCCATAGCGATAGATTTGTTCAGCATTGAAATTAAAGTCATGATCTAAATCCCAATATTTTTTTGCTCTCAAACGT
Organism: Acinetobacter sp. GWC1_38_13; assembly: GCF_001767535.1. NCBI lineage: Bacteria > Pseudomonadati > Pseudomonadota > Gammaproteobacteria > Moraxellales > Moraxellaceae > Acinetobacter > Acinetobacter sp. GWC1_38_13. Next base: position 20,072 of record NZ_MELG01000011.1, read on the forward strand.
AAATAAACATCATCACCAGAGCGAATACCGATATCTGCATCGGTATCAAATGGTAGTTGTTTGGAGAAATTTGA
>NZ_MELG01000012.1:0-5227 GCF_001767535.1 Acinetobacter sp. GWC1_38_13
GCCGACGCATAAAGCGACCCAAATAGAAGAATTACTGCCACATCGCTGGAAATCCAACTCAAATTAAAAAATAGGCATGGGGTTCAGCGGACGCTTACATTTAATCAAATTTAAAAAAAGCTTCCTATAAAGGAAGCTTTTTTATTTTCGAATCTAAAATAAATCAAACATATTGAGCTGGGGTGTGATTTTCTCAATTTTAGGTTTTGGTACATGTAAACATTCAAATTCATCTACAGGAAAACCATTCATAAAATTAATTAATTGATACGGCTGTTTTAATGTTAACCACTCTTCTAATTGTTCATGAGGAATAATAACAACTGATCTTTTGACATCACCAGGTTCATGGAAATCCTTCATCATCGGATGATCTATAGCATCCATGGTTAACATCGCAGCTGAACGAATTATTTTGTCATTTAATTTTCTAATCTCATAAAGTGCAGCAATATAAAATGCCCGCCCATCTTTACGCTTTACAGCCCAGCGTTGTGGCTTGTTATCTATATATTTGCTTTCATAAAACTCAGTTACAGGGATTACGCCAAACTTACATTTGTAGGCAGATTCTTGAAAACTTGGTTTCTGAAAAATAGTTTCGTGACGTGCATTATAAGTATGTTTTGAAATATTAATATCTTCTGCCCATTTGGGTACTAAACCAAACAGAACCTCCCTCCACACCAAACCTTGTTCAGATTTAAACAATAATGGAGTTTTATAACTTGGATAAACCTCTTCTTCATAGGCAAAAGATACAAGCGGCAATTCAAGTTGCTTTACTTGTTCCAGTGTGATGGGTTTAAAGTTAGCACACATAAAAATGATCTTCAAAATAATAAAAGCCTCCGAAGAGGCTTTTATTTTAGATGAAATTAATCACCTGTATAACCTTTAAGTTTTAAACGTGCAGCATGTAACAATGGCTCTGTATAACCAGATGGTTGCTCAGCGCCTTTGAAAATTAAATCAGAAGCAGCTTGGAAAGCGATGCCATCAAAGTTTGGTGCCATTGGCGTATAAAGTGGATCATTCGCATTTTGTTGATCTACAATTACAGCCATACGTTTCAATACCTCTTCAACTTGTTCACGCGTTACGATACTGTGACGTAACCAGTTTGCAACATGTTGAGAAGAAATACGTAATGTTGCACGGTCTTCCATCAAACCAACGTTGTTGATATCTGGAACTTTAGAACATCCAACACCTAAATCAACCCAACGAACAACATAACCCAAGATACCTTGACAGTTATTTTCAAGTTCGTTGTTTAGTTCTTCTGCTGTCCAGTTAGTTTCTGTAGCAAAAGGAGGTGTTAACAAATCATCTAAAGTCAACATATCTTGAGATGCTAATTCATCTTGACGAGCTTTTACATTGATTTGGTGATAATGCATTGCGTGAAGTACCGCACCTGTTGGTGATGGAACCCATGCACATGATGCACCCGCATTTGGATGTGCAATCTTAGTCGCCAACATATCTTTCATGCTGTCAGGTTTTGGCCACATACCTTTACCGATCTGTGCTTTACCTTGTAAACCGCACTCTAAACCAATCGCAACGTTTCGATTTTCGTAAGCAGCAATCCATTTTTGAGTTTTAACAGCTTCTTTACGAACAACTGGTGCAGCTTCCATAGAAGTATGGATTTCATCACCAGTACGATCCATGAAACCTGTGTTAATGAAAATTGTACGGTCTTTTGCAGCTGCGATACAGTTTTTCAAGTTTACAGATGTACGACGCTCTTCATCCATAATACCGATTTTAAGTGTTTTAGCAGGCAAACCAAGAGCTTGTTCAGCGCGTTCAAACAACTCAACCGCAAATGCAACTTCTTCTGGACCATGCATTTTTGGTTTAACGATATACATCGAACCTTTACGAGAGTTATGGTTTTCGTTTTCACCACGGATATCTACAATGCTTAGTAACGGAGTTACTAAAGCATCCATAATACCTTCGAAAACTTCTTCACCTTCAACAAGGATGGCTGGGTTTGTCATCAAGTGACCAACGTTACGAAGAAGCATCAATGAACGACCATGTAAAGTTGTCGTTCCACCGATCAAGTTTTTAACAGTACGATCTTTATTAAGAGCACGAGTAACTGTTTTACCGTTCTTCTCGATTGATTCTTGTAAATCACCCTTCATTAAGCCTAACCAGTTACGGTAGCCTTCTACTTTTTCTTCAGCATCTACAGCTGCTACAGAATCTTCCAAATCTTGAATAGTTGTAATTGCTGCTTCAAGTGTTAAATCTTTAACGCCTGCTGCATCAGTTTTACCAATTGGGCTATTCGCATCGATATCGATAATTACATGCAAGCCATTGTTTAATAAAACAACCTCTGTAGGGTTTTCTGCTTCACCATTAAAGCCAACGAATTGTGACTCATGAGCTAAAGAAGTAGTAGAACCATCTTTCAACGTAACAACTAAACGGTTATGTTCGATTGCGTATTTAGTCGCATCAGCATGTGAACCTTGTGCCAATGGGAAAGTTTGATTTAAGAAATCTTTAGCAAAAGCAATAACTTTGTCGCCACGAACAGGGTTATAACCCTTGCCTTTTTCAGCGCCGTTTTCTTCAGAAATTACATCAGTACCATAAAGTGCATCGTATAATGAACCCCAACGTGCATTTGCAGCATTTAAGCAATAACGTGCATTACGTACAGGTACAACAAGCTGTGGACCAGCTAATAATGCGATTTCTTCATCAACATTTTCAGTTGTAACTTTGAAGTCTTCAACTTCAGGAACAAGATAACCAATTTCAGTTAAGAATGCCTTATAAGCATTTAACTCAAATTTATTATTGCGGTGCCATTCATCAATTTTAGCTTGTAGCTCTTCACGCTTCGCTAATAATGCTTTGTTCTTAGGGCTAAGATCGACAACGACTTGCTCGAAATTTTTCCAGTAAGTTTCACTATCTAAACCAGAACCTGGTAAAGCTTCATTTTCGATGAAATCGTAAAGTTCTTTAGCAATCGCTAGCTTGCCTTTTTGAATACGTACAGTCATTGTCTTTCCTGATGGTGCTAACTTTTTATAACAAGAATCCTAGTATACTGATTTATACTAGCCTGAATAGTAATATCACATTCCTAAATAGTAAGCATTTTCTCAATTAGAAGTATTGACAACTACGAGATTTAGTAAATCAAAACTTTAAATTAAAATTTTACTTATTCTATGAGGATGTAATGATCTCACAGTCTTAAAAACACATTTAGTTATAACAAAAATCAACCAAGAATAAAGCTTTCTCAGTATCAAAATATAAAAAAAAGCATTCCGAAGAATGCCTTTATAAATTATGAAGTTTTAGCCATATCAATTTGGCGATGTTCAGAGTGCAGATATGCATCTGATTGCATTTCTAACAATCTGGAACGTGTACGTTCAATTTCAAATGCTAATTTAGATCCTTCATATAACTCAATAATCGAATCTTCTGAATTAATCAATAATTTAACGCCTCTGTCATAGAATTCATCGACCAAATAAATAAAGCGACGAGTTCCTTCCGAAAGGAAATCTGTTAAATGTGGAACATTACTAACTAACACAGTGTTGTAGATATTTGCGATTTCAATAAAATCAGCGGGGCTTCTCGGTTTAAAACATAATTCTGAGAATTCACACCATAGAACATCTTCTGTATGCCCGAGTGTTTCAACTACACGATTATTAATCATAATCGGTGAGTTTGACTTCACTTGAGTCTGAGTTAATGCATTGAAACGCTCTAACATCCATACTTGAGCATCAGCACTCAATGGATATTTAAACAATTGAGCTTGCTTCAATACACGTAGTCTGTAATCAATTCCTGCATCAACATTTAATACTGTGCAATTTTTTTGTACACATTCAATCGTTGGCATGAAACGGTCACGATGGATACCATTTTTATATAAGCCTTCGGGTGCAATGTTTGAAGTTGCAACCAGTGTGATACCACGTTCAAATAGTTTTTGAAACAAATCACTCAGGATCATGGCATCCGTAACATTCGATACAAAAAACTCATCAAAACAAATTACAACAGCATCTTTATAAATCTGATCTGCAACCATATCCAAAGGATTGCGCTGACCAGAAAGTTTATTTAACTCTTTATGCACGTGCTGCATAAAGTGATGAAAATGCAGACGTATCTTGCGGCGGAAAGGCACAGATTCATAGAATTGATCCATCAACCATGTCTTACCACGACCAACACCACCCCACATATAAACACCTTTTGGGTATGTTTGTCTGCGGAAACGTCGAAATGCTTTTTTTGAAGCTTTATAGCGAGTGAGTAACTCTTTCCATACTCGATCTAACTCTTGCACTGCCTGCGCTTGAGCTTCATCAGGCATAAATTGCCCTGACTCAAGAGCTTGAGCATAGCGCTCAGCAGGCGATGTTGGTGTATATGCAGTGCTATGTGAGTCTGGTTTAGAATTTAACATAAGGCGTTATTGCAATTTTAATTGGTGAAAATTATATCGAACATTGAGTTCAAAGACATTAGATTTTAGGCTTAATTATCATAGAGTTTAAACATCATAATGTACCATTTTTAAGCATTTAGTTTTTTCGATGATATTGTCGAGGACTTCGTCCAAACCAACGTTTAAATGCATGGTTAAAGGCTGCTGGCTCTGAATATCCCAAAATTTCTGCAACCTGCTCGATCGAATAGGCACTATTTTCGATAAATTTAATGGCTTTTTGTTTAATTAAGCGCTCTCTAATTTCTTTATAACTGGTTTGTAGTTGTTGCAGTTGATGCCTTAATGTTCGTTCAGGAATATTGAGTGCGCATGCTGTTTCTGACATCGTGGGAATTACCCCATTTTGCATTTCAAGATACCCTTCTACGTACTCTACGATTGTTAAAATACCATCAGAGCTTTTTTCGAATTTCTCGATATCTTGTAAGCACTTTTCCTCATAAATTCGATAAGTTAATACATCTGCTGAAGGTACTTTTATGTCTAGAATTTCTACGCCATGCATAATAAATGCCGCTTGATGACATCCAAACTTAACATCATGTCCATAATAAGCTTGGTAAGCCTCAGTCCATCGCATATCTTTAGGATGTTCAAAAGGTAATTCGATCTGGATTTTAGGGATGTCTAATCCCATCATTTTAAAAATATCTTGCAGGAATTTATATGTACCAGAAATCTCACATTGCGCACGTAACTGCC
>NZ_MELG01000012.1:5236-20947 GCF_001767535.1 Acinetobacter sp. GWC1_38_13
TATTCAAATCTATTGGTGTATAAAACAAATAAATTTTATTATCGGTAATATTTAGCTGCAGCGAACCAAACAAATGTGTAAGTTTCTGAAAGCGTATACCGTTCAAAAGTGCTTTATGTAAGCTTTCACTAGTGACTAGTAACATCAAAAAAGGACCGTAACCAGCTAATGCATAGTGCTGACCTATTTCGAGACCTTGTTCTGGATATATATCCTCGCTAATATGTTTTAAGATATCCCATTCGATTTCGTCTGGAATTATTGTACTTGGATCTAAAGCGTCAGCATGTATCCCCATATTTGCCAAACGTGCGTCTACATCTATCCCAACATGTCGCATGCCTTGAATTAAATACATCAATCCGAGGATAGATCGCTTCATAATCCCAATTACTATTCACTAAACTTTAATGTTTTACTCGAAATATACAAATAAGTGTATTGCCGAAATGATCAAGTTTTGCGTCTGTACAATCATATTTAATCTCACCAAAACCTTTAAACTTGCACAAAATTTAGATGTGTAGGGCGTGGACTATGCGTGATCAAACCAAAGATGCTATTCAAAAAACAAAAGTTGCAATTATCGGTGCAGGTTTTGGTGGTTTAGCAATGAGTATTCGACTATTACAAAGCCAAATCAATGATTTTGTAATATTAGAAAAAACCAACGATGTTGGTGGTACATGGAGAGAGAACCAATATCCAGGGGCAGCTTGTGATGTTCAATCACACATGTATTCTCTATCGTTTGCGCCTAAAACAGATTGGTCAAAGCGTTATGCTGAGGCTGATGAGATTTTTGATTATATTCAAGAAATCACAACTCAATACAAGCTAAGAGACTATTGTAAGTTCAATCATGAAGTTACCAATGCTACATTTGATGAAAATCGTAATGTTTGGACTTTAAAATTTAAAGACCAACCTACACTTGAAGCTCAATTTGTAATTTTCGCATCTGGCCCATTACATGTTCCACAAATTCCACATTTAAAAGGAATTGAAAACTTCAAAGGTAAAGTTTTCCACTCTTCTCAGTGGGATCACAATTATGATTTGAATGGTAAATCTGTAGCTTCAATTGGTACTGGTGGAAGTGCGATTCAGTATATTCCTGAAATTGCAAAAGATGTTAAACAACTTTATGTGTTCCAACGTACAGCAGCTTGGGTGATTCCACGTGATGAACGTAAATACTCTCAACTAAGCAAATCTTTATTCAAAGCATCAAATATCTATCGTCAAATTCATCGTAGTCGTTTGTATTGGACAAATGAGTCACGAGTTGTGCCAATTGTACAACCACAAATCATGAAATATGGTCAAAAGCTTGCTGAAGCCTTTATCCGCTTCCAAGTAAAAGATAAAGAACTCGCTAAAAAACTTACTCCAGATTTCGTAATGGGCTGTAAGCGAATTCTAATCTCAAATAAATATTTCCCTACATTCAATCGTAAAAATGTTGAACTAGTCACTGATGGCGTTCAAGAAATTACAGCGAATGGAATCGTGACTAAAGATGGCAAAGAACGTCAAATCGACTGTCTGATTTATGGTACTGGATTTATTACTGATCCACGTATCTATCTCAAACACTTTGATTGCTTTGGTCGTAACGGTATTGAGCTGAAACAAGCTTGGAAAGATGGTGCAGAAAGCTATTATGGTATTGCAATCAAGAATTTCCCTAATTTATTCCAATTATTAGGTCCGAATACAATCCTTGGTCACAACTCTGTAATTTTTATGATTGAGTCACAAGTAAATTATATTTTACAGTTAATTCAAACTGTTGATAGCACTAAAACTCAAGCTGTTGAAGTTAAGCATGCTGTTCAAGATCAATTTAACGATCGCGTACAAGAGCAGTTAAAAGGCACTGTTTGGCAAGCCGGCGGATGCAGTAGTTGGTATCAAGCTGCTGATGGAAAGAATTTCTCATTATGGCCGACGTACACTTGGAAATATTGGTTAGAGACTCGCAAAGTAAATGTTGCTGACTATAATTTCCTTAATAACTCAGCAATTACGAAAACAAATGCAGCGTAGTCAATAATTCTTCATAATAAGCAGGTTATTCGTAACCTGCTTTTTTTATGCAATCTGTCATTTTAATTTTTCAAATTTTTATTGCAATTAGCTTAGGCTATTTTATTGCACCAAGACTTTCTAAAAATTTGAACAATCTCATTTTTAAAATTCTTCCATATTTTTCATATGTGTTATTGGTCAGTGTTGCTTTTGAATTGACACAAGCACTCAACCATATTGACAACCCGACCACAATCCTCCCTCCTGCACTTTTAATAGCTTTTACCACCTCTATTTTCGCATTTGGTATTTGTTTAATTACATATAAACTTATTGATCGGCAAAGCGTACAAGGCAAAATTTCATTTAATCTTTTTTTTAACGCCTTAAAAAATATAGCGAAAGCTTTTTTAGCATTAGGAATTGGTATTCTTTTAGGGCTAATAATTAACCATAACAATATACAGTTTACATTTAATAGCTGGTATCTACTTTTAGTTTTTATCTTTTTAATCGGCATCGAACTCGCACATACACAGTTTGATCGTAGTTGGTTAAGTTGGAAAATACTCTTAGTACCATTTGCTGCATTTGTAGGTTCATGCTTGGCGTCTATATTAAATTATTATCTTTTACCTAAAGCCTTTAAGTTAAATGAAGTTTTAGCTTTATCACAGGGTTATGGCTGGTATTCAATGTCTAGCATTCTATTTACTGAATTGCATTCTGCAAAGTATGGAGGGATTGCCTTACTCACTGATTTATTCCGTGAAATTTTTGCAATTTTATTAATGTATTGCTTAGGTTGGCGTTTTCCTCGTTCCGCGATATCGAGTGCAGGTGCAACATCTATGGATGTCACTTTGGCTATGGTCAAGCAATCATGCGGAACTCATTACGTACCGCATGCAATGATGAGCGGGCTAATATTATCTTTATTAGCTCCACTCTTGATCAGCTTATTTCTGAATCTAAAAATCTAATTTATTGAATTAGATGGAAGCTGAAGCTAAAATAGATTTTAACATTTCAGTTGGTTGAGCCGCCTTGGTAATTGGGCGGCCAATTACTAAATGAGTAGATCCATCAAGCATCGCTTGCTTAGGTGTTACGATTCGTTTTTGATCATCTGCATTTGTACCTTCAGGTCGAATACCAGGTGTAACTAAAGCAAAATCTTGACCCAGCATTTCACGAAGAATTTTAGCTTCTTGAGCTGAACAAACCACTCCATCCAAACCACTATCTTTAGTAAGCTTTGCTAGACGTTTTACATGATCAACAGGTTCGACATCTAAACCGATATCAAACAAATCTTCTCTACCCATAGATGTAAGAACAGTCACAGCGATTAATTGTGTTTGGTACTGACCTGCTTTAAGACGTTCTACACAAGTTTCCATCATCTTGCGACCACCTGAAGCATGAACATTTACCATCCATACTCCAAGATCAGCAGCAGCACAAACAGCTTGCGCTGTCGTATTTGGAATATCGTGAAACTTAAGATCGAGAAAAACTTCAAAACCTGTATCTTGTAATTTTTTTACAATCGATGGACCTTCATGCGTGAAAAGCTCTTTGCCCACTTTTACTCGACAAAGTGTTGGATCAAGTTGTTCAACAATAGTCATAGCTTCGTATTGGCTTTTTGCATCTAATGCAACAATGATACTCAAGAGCTTTTCTTCCAAGTCAGTTAAAAGCGCTATTATAAATAGGTTTTTGCAGAAGTGTAAAATATGATTAGCAGGTCTTTGCTTGATGTATGTGCATAACCGCTACAATTTAAAAATAAAACAAATGGTAAAATAAGTTATATTTTAATCCTAAAATAACGACAATAAGGAATAATAATGCAAGCTATCAAATCGACAGTACAGCACAAAAAAATACAGTTTAGCAATCATCACTTCTTTCATATTCTTAAAAATGAAGATCTGACAATTGATCAAAGGTTAAAATTTTTACCAGATTTAGCTCACTTTATTATGAGTTTTTCAGATCTTAATAAATATGTCTTACCTTATGCAAACCCACAGAATAAATACGAAGAGGCAATAAACCTACATTGCAAGGAAGATGCAAACCATTGGCCTTGGTATCTATATGATCTAAAAAAACTAAATTTAGATCAGTCTCAATTATTGAGCGATACATTAAAATATTTATGGGGAGATGAAATGTCCCCTAGTAGAAAATTATCGTATGAGTTAGTTTCACTAACCTCAAATCAATGTCCTTTTATTCGATATGTTGCTATTGAAGTGATGGAGGCTACAGGAAATGTTGTATTCAATGTTCTTAATGAGATAACTAAAGAGACACATCTAAATCTAAAATTTTGTAGTGAAATACATTTATCACATTAGACTGGGCATACTATTGGTGCTGGAACAGATGTTTTTGATGATTATCCAACGTCTACAGATATAAAATTAAAATCGATTATCGTGATTGAAAAAAGCTTTAATGCTTTTGCCAAATTTATGGATCAGCTAGAAAATAAATTAAAAGAATAGGTCTTTGGTTGAAGATTTAAAATTAAAAGCGTCTAAAAATACAAAAAGGCTATTTCACTTATGAAATAGCCTTTCGAATATTAAAAATATTAAAACGTTGTCGTTTTATCATTGGCGTGAACATCTAAAACAGTTTTCTCATGCCGAACACTCGAAGCAGCTTCAGCTGCAGCTTGCTGAGCAAGTTGAATCTGTTCTTTTCTCAAATGATCAATATCTTTACGCAAGCGCTTAATTTCCCAACTATTTTGAAAAACTCGGAAAACTTGTACACCCAGTAATAATCCAACCACGACACCTAAAGCAAGTGTTAACAAAAGCAATAAACCTAATCGCATCGCTGGAACTTGAGTAAATAATAAATCTACTTGCAATTCAGCTGGATTCTGTAAAACTAATGCTAATGCGTAACCAAATATAGCAACAAGTAATGCAATTAATACATAGCGCATAATTGGCACCTCACTTATTTAATTTATTTTTTATTTAATTGACTCGTTTACTGCATCACGAAGAGCTTTACCTGGTTTGAAGTGTGGTACTGCTTTTGCTGCAACATCAACTGCCTTACCAGTTTTAGGATTACGGCCTAGACGTGGTTCACGATGATGTAATGCAAAGCTACCAAAACCACGAATCTCAATACGATCACCACTCGAGAGCGCTTCAATCATTTGATCAATCATGATCTTAACTGCATCCTCAACCAAAGGCTCAGCTAAGTGTGGGTTTTTAAGTGCAATCCGTTCAATTAAATCAGATTTATTAAGTGCTTCAGTCGTCATTGATGACCTCTTTAATTATCGCTACTTTTCAATGTTTTTAATAATAACCTGTTTAAATACAAAACGGTAGCGCAGTACATGAATACTACGCTACCGTTTACAGTATTTTTGTATAAAAAAGTACATCTCTGTTACAAGAAATGTACTTTTTAACAAATTACTTCATTTGAGCTTTAATTAAGTCACCAATAGTCTTAGGACCATTGCTTTCTGCAGCTTGAGTTGCAGCAGCTTGGCGAGCGTTGTTTACAGCTTCTTTCTCTTCAGCTTCGTCTTTCGCTTTGATAGACAAGTTGATAGAACGAGACTTACGATCAACGTTGATGATCTTCGCTTCAACTTCTTGACCAACTTCTAAGAACTTAGTTGCATCTTCAACGCGGTCACGATTGATTTCAGAAGCTTTAAGAGTTGCTTCGATGTCATCAGCTAATTTAACTGTAGCACCTTTAGCATCAACAGCTGTAACAGTACCTTTAACTAAAGCACCACGTTCATTCGCAGCTAAGAAATCATTGAATGGATCGCTGTTTAATTGCTTGATACCAAGGCTGATACGGTTACCTTCAGCATCTACAGATAAGATAACTGCTTCAACTGTGTCACCTTTCTTGTAACGACGGATAGCTTCTTCACCTTGTTCGTTCCAAGAAATATCAGACAAGTGAACTAAACCGTCGATACCACCAGATAAACCGATGAAGATACCGAAGTCAGTAATAGACTTGATCGTACCAGAAACTTTTTCGCCTTTCTCATGAGATTTAGCAAACTCTTCCCATGGGTTAGCACGAGTTTGTTTGATACCTAAAGAAATACGACGACGTTCTTCGTCAACTTCAAGAACCATAACATCAACTTCATCACCAATCTGAACTACTTTAGATGGGTGGATGTTTTTGTTTGTGTGGTCCATTTCAGAAACGTGTACTAAACCTTCAACGCCTTCTGCGATTTCAGCAAAGCAACCGTAGTCAGTTAAGTTAGTAACGCGCGCTTTAACGATAGAACCTTTAGGGTAACGGCTCATGATCGCTAACCATGGATCTTCGCCTAATTGCTTAAGACCTAAAGATACACGATTACGCTCGCGGTCAAATTTAAGTACTTTAACTGTAACTTCTTGACCAACTTCAACAACTTCTGAAGGGTGTTTGATGCGTTTCCAAGCCATATCTGTGATATGAAGAAGACCATCAATACCACCAAGATCAACGAATGCACCGTAGTCAGTAAGGTTCTTAATAGTACCAGTAACTGTTTGACCTTCTTCAAGTTGAGCAAGTAATGCTTCACGGTCAGCAGAAGATTCAGCTTCCATAACAGCACGACGAGATACAACAACGTTGTTACGTTTAGCATCAAGCTTGATTACTTTGAACTCTAACTCTTTACCTTCAAGGTGAGTTGTGTCACGAATAGGACGAGTGTCAACTAAAGAACCTGGTAAGAATGCACGTACAGGACCGATGTCAACAGTGAAACCGCCTTTAACCTTACCAGAGATAACACCAGTAACGATTTCGCCGTCTTCAAAGATTTTCTCAAGTTTAGTCCAAGTTTCAGCACGTTTCGCTTTTTCACGTGACAAAACAGTTTGACCCATACCGTTGTCAAGCGCTTCAACAACTACGTCAACAGTATCGCCAACTTGAACTTCAAGTTCACGTTGTTCATTTAAAAATTCAGCACGATCAACAACGCCTTCAGATTTAAGGCCAGTGTCGACAGTAACCCAGTCAGAATCGATACTAACAACAGTACCTTGGATGACTGCACCCTTTTCAACGTTGAGGTTTAATTCACTTTCTTCAAAGAGGGCTGCAAAAGATTCGGTCATGATATACCTGATAAAGTCAGCGGTCTTGGATCAGACAAGGCCGGTTAAGTTAAGTTGTTACATTGTCCAAAAGATCTGATCAAGCAATGCTTCAACTGAAAGTTAAATCAATATCTATTTTATACGACTGTCGATATAGTCAACCATGAGCTTAAATACTTCATCGATACCTATCTCAGAGCTATCAACGATATAAGCATCTTCGGCCGGCTTGAGTGGAGCAACAGTACGCTCCATATCTCGCTTATCTCTAGCCTGTATGTTAGATAAAATGTCGCTTATTTTAGCATCAAGCCCCATACCCTGCAACTGTTTTACACGTCGCTCCGCTCGTGATTGTGCTGATGCGGTGAGATAAATTTTTGCCTGAGCTTCGGGAAAAATAGAAGTTGCCATATCACGACCATCAGCAACCAATCCTGGAGACTGGATAAAAGCTCTTTGACGATCAAATAACGCTTTACGTAATGCTGGAATTGCTGCAACTTTAGAAGCATATTCCCCCACTTCCTCTGTGCGTATCACATTCGTCACATCAGCACCATCGAGTAGAATAATCGTGGAAGATTCTGTTGATTTAAATTCGATATTTAAATAAGTTGCAATTTCGACACATTCATCCAACTTAGTTTCAAGTTGCTCTAATAAGTTTTTTTGAGCCAAAGACAGTCCAAGTAAACGATATAACGCACCAGAATCCAATAAATTATATTGGTAATGTGCAGCAATCTTAGCAGCTAACGTACCTTTTCCAGATCCGCTTGGACCATCAATCGTAATAATATGAACTGTCATTATCTTCTCTTTATGGAGCAACTGATTTCGCTAGTTTTGAGAAACCTAGTGTAATTGCTGCTTTAAGTTGTGCAAGAATTAATTTACTCACAAAAGGTGCTTTTGCTGTAAATTCAATCTTGTAAGTTACCAATGTTACGTAAGGTGTAATTTCTTTGAAATCAATTTGACCCAAATGATGCTTTACAAGTGGATTGTTAATCAACTTATACTCAATACGTTTATTTTCTTCCAATAATGTAATTTCTTCTTGCAATGGTTTTACAGGACCAAATCCCATTCGACGAACCGACCCAATTCCATCTAGACGTTTTGGATCAGCCGAATCTTTAACTCGTACCACTTGTAATGGAGCAAAAGCTTTATTATAAGTTGCGTGTTTTGACAATAAATCAAACACTTCTGAAAGAGGTGCATGAAACTCTTTTTTTACAGTGATTGCATTACGCATAGCTTTGCCTTTTTTAATTTGACCAAAATCATCGCGGCTTAGTTTGCCACAACTCAAAAGACATGTTTAATCATTTAAGGACGTTTTAGATAAATAGGCTTGCTTCTTTTCTTTTCTTCTTTGCTTAAAAAAATCACTTAGTTGAGCTGAACATTGTTGTTGTAAACAACCTTGTTCAAATACAAATTTATGGTTGTAATAGCCATTATCTAACAATTGACGAGCACTAACAACAGAACCAGCTTTTGGCTCAGTCGTTGCAAAAATTACTTTTTGAATTCTTGCATGAATCAACGCACCAACACACATGGTACAAGGTTCAAGCGTGACATATAAAACAGCATCATCTGGTAATCGATAATTTTCAATAGCTCGGCAAGCTGAGCGCAGCGCTTGAATCTCTGCATGTGCAGTAGGATCAGACAATTGGATAGGTGCATTGTAACCTGAGCCAATGATTTTATCTTGACTCACGATTACAGCGCCAACAGGTATTTCACCTTGTGATGCTGCGATTGCAGCCCGCTCGTAGGCAAACTGCATCCAATATTCATCTTTATTAACAGTCATATCTACTTAAGAAATTACACCATATTGTCTTAATAACGCATTCCAACTATCAATTGTTGTAATTGGTGGACAATCAGACAATATATCTTTCAAAGTGATTTTTTCAGCAGACTTCCATTCAGGTGAAAGATCCTTATCAACCAAACGTGCTCGCACACCCTCAACGAAATCAGGATGACGAATCTTCCAATCAGAAATTTGTGACTCTAAAGCAAAAACCTCATCCCATGCATGACCTTGTTTACCCCATTGCCAAAGCAACCAAGTAATCGCAGCAGTGCTCGGAGAACCCTTCTGTAAATTCTCACTAGCTTGACGCAACCAGTCACTACTTGCATCACTCAAACCTATAATAGCTTGGTAATCATACTCAAAGCTTTGTCCACGACAAACACTATGGATAACATCAATAGAATTTTGTAATGGTCCAGAAGCAACTGGACGATGCAGGCTATTCAGGGTGTCATCGATTGCTCTAAACGCGCCAGCTGGATAATGATTCCAATCAACATTCAATACTTTTTGAAGCACATTATCACGCTGAGCTTCACAAATATGTGTCGCCCAACCAATACTGAATGCTCCAGCAGCTGTCATGATTGAACCCGTTAAACCAGTAAATAGACCAATTTGACCACGATCAGCAAGGAAGCGACTACCACCAACATCAGGATACAATCCAATATTAATCTCAGGCATAGCTAAACGAGAATATGGTGTGACCAAACGAAATGGTGCAGCCATAAATAAGCCTAGTCCGCCACCCATAACATAACCTTCACCCCAAACCACAATAGGCTTAGCATAGTTATGCAGCAGTAAATCTAGTGCATATTCTTGCTCAAAGAATTTATTAGCCGTATCAACTTCATTGTTAATAACCAATTGGCGCAATTTACGAACATCACCACCCGCACAAAATGCTTTTGGTGTAGTCGAATCAAACCAAATCGCTTTTACACTTTCATCATCATGGAAATGTTCGAACACTTTGAGTAAAGCACTTACGATCGATTCATCCAATGCGTGTAATGATTTAGGTCGGTTCAAACGAACAATACGCCAACCATTTTTAGCGTGCTCGACAATCAAATCAGGATGATAGCTATTTAAATCGGGAGAATTCATTATGCGTCCAATTGCCAGTCTATAGGCTCAATGCCATGTTGTTTCAAATATTGATTTGTTTTAGAAAACACTTTACAGCCAAAAAAACCACCTCGGTTTGCTGATAAAGGTGACGGGTGGGCTGCACTTAAAACTAAATGTTTGTTACGGTCTATGCGCTGTCCTTTACGTTGAGCATAAGCTCCCCATAATATAAATACGATACGTTCACGATGTTCATTCAACACATCAATCACATTATCAGTAAAATCTTCCCAACCTTGTTTCTGATGTGAGGTGGGTTGACCAGCTTCAACCGTCAGCACACTGTTCAGCAATAAAACACCTTGCTCAGCCCATTTACTCAAATCACCATGTCGAGAAACAGGTATGCCTAAATCAGTATTCAATTCATGAAAAATATTACGTAAAGATGGAGGTAATGCAACCCCTCTTTGTACCGAAAAACTTAAACCATTCGCCTGATTCGGTCCATGATAAGGATCCTGACCAAGTATGACGACTTTCACATGGTTAAGTGGAGTGGTGTTAAATGCATTAAAAATTTGTTTGCTTGGCGGATAAATCGTTTTTTGGGCAAGTTTCTCTTGTTGCAAAAACTCGCGTAAATTATCCATTTTTTGCCCAAGTAAAAATTCAGAAAGTGAATATTTCCAAGATTCATCAATCTGAATTTTATTTAATTTATTGAGCTGTTGTTCCGTAAATTGCATCAACTTTCCTTTATTTGAGTTCACTTAATCAAGTAAACTCAAAGTGTTACTTGTAATTCTACTTCTGGATTTTCGAACTTAATTCCTTTTTTCAAGTTCTCATATATCTGTGGATCACTCCACTCTGATACGACTTGCTCTGAAAAAACTATTTGATCCAAGCTCAATATACCCATTTGCTCATTTTCAATGTCTTCCTGAAAACTTTGGGCGTACCCCGTATCAGTCTCATGAACAATCACAGAATATACTTGAACATCACCCTCACCGTTTTGTGTTGTAGTTGAGCGAAGGACTTGTTGAGCTAAATAGAAAAAAATACGTGAAAATTGTTCGGCAGAAGGCGAAACAGGCAATGAAATCCATCTTGCACTAAATGTCTTACATGCATCGATATAAGCAGCATCATCTTTTTGCCAAAAACAAATGGCATGATCAAAACTGTCAAAAAGTTCTTTTATAACACCTTTGAGCAAACCAAAATCGTAAACCATCTGACCATGATCTAACTTTGACGCTTTGAGTAATAATTCAACTTTATAACTATGCCCATGAATCGAACGCTTACAGCGATCCGATGTACAATTGCGTACAATATGAGCATTTTCAAACTTAAATAATTTACGAATTAACATGCACCAAGCTAATCTTTATCTGCGAACGAGTTTTATTATAAAGCAAAAAAACAAGCATTGGGATTGATTTTAAACCTTGTCGATATTTGATAATTCAATTATCAAATCAATTGAAAGGTGCAAGACTTCTTGAGTAAACAATTACATGATTATCTTTTCTAGCCATAGAACTTGTGAATTGACGCTTACGCTCACTTAAAAGCACATCAATCTGTGCAGTAAAATAATTCGATTTCACATCCATTAAGCTACCTGCATCAGTTTTACTCTGCTCATCAATGCCAGAAAATGCATTCAATTTCCATAAGTCATCTAGATTATTAAAATAAGTCAAGTTTGCCTCTTTTGCTTTGATCTCCTGCTCTACCGCTTTCATATCCACCTTTGGATCCATGCTTGCTAACAATAAAGCAGGTGCAGTATTTATATTTATTTTTGTCGGTTCAGGTAAGGCCGAAACATAGGGACGAATCAAATCAAATTTTTTACCTTCGAATCCTCTAACCAATTTTAATTCTTCAACATTATGGAACTTTGTATTTGATGCTAAATATGCAGGATCCACTCCTTGATAAATACTACTTTCAGCTCCCATTGCACCTGAAGTTTCATCATCCGCATCTTGCCAATCAATGACAGCTTGACTCAACTCCGCTGGCAATCCAACTCTGACTAATAGTTTTTCAAACCACCGACGAGCGGAATCATCCACTTTTCCGTCTGGCTTAACTAAATTATTTAAATTAAATTTCCCCGAATCATCAATTAAACGTCCAGAAACTGCACCATCTTCAACTGGGAACGAAGGTATTGGTTTCGCCCAACTTTCCTGTAAATGATCAAGATTACCTGCATTTTCACTATCTTGAATCAATAATTCAGAAAAAAATGCCTCTGCGCTTTTTGCATAAAGTAAAGACTGATTTTGGCGCATCAAATAGCCAGTATTTTCAGCAGCATTGCTTTGACGTTTTGCAATTGTTGCAGCCAAAATAGTAGCCAATGCGACCATGATCAATATTGTGAGAAGTGCTATACCTTGTTCAGAAGATTTAATCTTGATCATGGTGGAGTTTCCTGATTGACCAATAACTGATTGGCATTTAATAAACTATAAATCCACTCATAATCTGAACCAGCAATCGTTAATTGAACTTTAAAACCTAATGGTAACTTCTTTAATTCATTTACATTATTTGGATCATTAATATTTTCAGGCCATTGGCTAATTTCTTGTGGATTTAAAATCAAAATTCTAAATTGATCTACATTTTCAAGTAAAGTGCTTGATACTGGTTGCACACGATTTGGAATATTTAAATTTGTATATTTCAAACGGTAAACTTTTTTTTGTTGTGCATCATATCTGTATTCTATTCGCTCATATGGTGAAAGACCTTGCTTCAATGGATCAGATACCCCAGCCTTACTAAAACTAAAACTTCGATCATTCAAAACCATAGCTGCTTGTAATTGTCGCCCATCATTTGCAGTCAATGGAATTATCTGCATGCTATCTTTTAAAAATTGCTGATAAGCATCCTGTAATTCAAATAAGTGTGTTTCATGTTCTGCATTTCTATCTTTCACTTTGATGAGATAATCAAAAACTTTCCACCCCAACATTGAAAGCACTGCAAATATCGCAATCGCAACAAGCAACTCAACTAAAGTAAAACCTAAATTACTCTTAATTTTTTTTGGTAAATAAGACTTAGTTGAACTTTGCTGACATTCTGAGACAACATTAAATCTGCAACCCAACCTCATTACAACATTCTTGATTTTCATGATGTTTTGACTTTAGCAGGATAATTAAAGAATACAAGATTGGTAATTCCTGCCTCAACTTTGCCTTGTTCAATGTTATATAAACTTACTTGTAACTCGATGCGTTGAATTTTTGGGCTTAATGTTGATTGTGCTTTTTTATCAATTTGCCAAGTTTCTCCCTGCGCAGTCACTTGTTTAGATTGTATTCCTTCAAGCCACTCTTGATTTATTTCCATGGTTGCAATTTCATTCATTGCCACAAATTGGGCTTTAGTACGCAAAATTGCATTTGAAGTTGATTGGGTATACTGCATAGCTATTTTAGTTAACGCGATTGCAGCGACCGCGAAAATAGCTAAAGCAACCATCACCTCTAACAGCGTAAAACCTTTCTGTATTTTGAGAGAATCTAGTTTAACCTCAGCAATTGTTTGAAAATTAAGACAATCTGATTTTTTATCAAGCAAACTAAATTGTCGATTAGTCATCTTACTTAAGGTATTAATTTTCATGTATTTTCCCCAAGTAATCTAATTCTAATTCATTACCGATCGGTTGCTGCTGATAATAAAATTGAATTCTCACAGGTTTAACTTCACCATTGCCAAACCAAACTAGTTGAGGAGATTTACCCCCCAGTAGATCCTCGTTGTTTGCTTTAGAGTACCGCTCAGCATCAACAACTTGTAAGCTGAATGACACGTTATCTGGTAATTGGCGAGGCTTAAATTCCTTATAAGCCTGCCATGTTTTATCAGCTTGCTGAACGAGCTGTAGGCTCTGGTCATGATATTCAAATAAATTATAGGTAAATGGCGAAACATCCGTTGCATTTTGAAAATTTAATGCAAATACCTTTGATTGATCAGCAGATTCTTTATTTATTCTTTTCAGATCAAGTATAAATAGCTCTCTGGCTTGCATTGCTTTACGCTGATCTATTCCACCAATATTCAGAACAACAAGTGATGCCATAACCGTCATGATTACAATCACCACCATGATCTCAATTAGGGTAAAACCTTGCTGTAATCGAAGTGATGATTTCATGATCATAATCAACTATGTTAATGCGTGTTCAAGCTGTTTTGGCAGCGCCAAAGCCTGTTCTATATAAGCTACACGTAGTGTGTCTCTTGAGCCCAAGTAACGCTGATAGAAACTTGAATTTAATATAACCGCAGCGCCATAGGTTAAAGACCATATCGATGCTAAATAATCTCGTGTCGTCATCTTACTATTGATATCAATCAGGTAACTCTCAGTCATACGAATAATAATGCGTAATCTTTGACGTCGAATTTTATATAATTCACTGAATAGTAGCTGTATACCTTGTCCAGTTGTTGAAAGACGTTCTTCTATTTGATGAAATAATGCGGTACGTTCAGGATGATGTAAATGATGTAGCATAAAAAAAGCTAAATGCTCCGGAAATGATTTTTCAGTATCCTGAATCATTTCCAACAGCATTTTTTCATTGCGAATGATCAGCAACATATACAACTCATCTTTGCTTTGAAAATGCTTATATAAAGTGCCTTTAGCTAAATCCAATTCTGCTGCAAGGGCATCAAGCGTCATGCCCGCTTCACCATTTTCTAATAAGAGTTGTTCAGCGATTTGAAAAATTAATGCTTCTCGTGCTCTAAACTGAGCTTGACGATCCATCTTCACGTGATAACTCTCTTTCCAAGTACTACAAACCGTTATTTAAAATTTAAGAGATTTTCAAAATTTTGCATGGTAATCATGCCAATCTCTTCAAGCGATTTATCATATACTTCACTTAGAGCTTTTGCTACATAGGGCACATATTTTGGTTCATTTGTTTTACCACGATATGGCACAGGTGCTAGATACGGACTATCTGTTTCGATTAATACACGATCAAGTGGTACTTGCTTAGCAACATCTCTAAGGGATTGAGCATTTTTGAAAGAAATGATTCCTGAAAAAGAAATATAGTAGCCACAATCTAAGACCGCTTTCGCTGTTTCCCAATCTTCTGTGAAACAATGTAATATGCCGTGTGTTGATTGCTCAGCCCGAATAATATCTACAGTGTCATGTTTTGCTGAGCGCGTATGTACAACAACAGGTTTTTTTACAATTTTTGATGCTTGTATATGCCTAGCAAAGCATTGCTTCTGATCTTCAACAAAATCAGTACTGTGATAATAATCCAAACCTGTTTCACCTAAAGCCCACACTTTCTCTGATTGAGCTAACCCGACCAAATAATCTGTTGTAGCTCGGGCCATGACATGTTGATCTTCACATGGATGAACCCCTACTGTGTAACCAACATCATCGTGTCGTGATGCAATTTCTGCCAATTTTATATGATCTTCTAAATCCACAGATATCCCCATGAACTTAGTTACGCCTGCCTGACGTGCAGCATCGAGCGCTTGATCTAGATCTCCACCGTATGGCGTGAGTTCTAACATGGTTAAATGGCA
>NZ_MELG01000012.1:20971-28001 GCF_001767535.1 Acinetobacter sp. GWC1_38_13
TTCCTAAAAAATTTAATTACATAGTATAACTTGGACGATCAAGGCTTTTAGCACCCGCTAAAATTCTTTCTGCCTCTGTTCGGTAATAAACACCTTTATCACCTGCAAGCTGAATTGCAAAACCTTGTGGTTTAAAATGGGTTTGCTTATGCGAAATCCAAATCACCTTACCAGTTAAAGGAATTTTCTGTGATTGATCAGGCAAAGTGGCAAGGATAAAAACTTCTTGTCCCATTTTTACCGCTTGCTTAGTCGGAACAAATAGGCCACCACCTTGTACAAAAGGCATATAACTCGCTTGTAAGGTAGCCTTGTCAGGAATATTGACTTGTATAATCCCACCCATCATTTGTGGTTGCATTACATTCCCCTGTTATTAATTTACTTAAAGTTTCTTATATGATGCTGATTAACCGTAATAAAGCATGAACGCTCATGGTTTCAAATACAAGTGCGATAAACACCGTCAATCTACTTAGCTGAACCCAATCAACTTTCATTTTTTGAATTATAAGAAACATTAATAGAAACAACAAATAATGTTTCAAATAACTTATCTATTTATAAGCATTTAAAAAATATCGTCACTAATTAACATTCATTAGCTGAATAAATAGCTCATCCATAACTAATTGCGACTGAACATTTTGCTCCAACATTAGTTTTTTCTGCTGGAAATCCGAATAAATTGAGAACAGAGTTTCTAAGTTATATATTTGAGCCAAATCATCAAAAACTAAATCTTGATTTTTTAATTGCTGATTTAGCTTTAGACGAATAACATCCGCAAACAAGTATTCAAACATAACCATAAAATCTGCAAAACTTAGCTCTTTCGACCATTTATTAGCATAATGCAAAGGCATACTCTTTTCAGAACAAAGCTTAGACCAATCTTTTAAAAATGATGCTCGTTTATCTAACCACTCACTGTTTTGTATTTCGATTGCAGTTAATGGCATTCCATTAGCAAGATTGAGTAGCAAAGACAGTTGTAGTGGTTTCAGGTCAGAAATTCTTTCTTTCAAAAAATTCTGAGCATCCTCATCTTTTAAGCGATCTAATGCAAAGTGTTGCAATCGACTCCGAATAGTTGCAGGTAATTTCAAATAATGATCTGCAACCAAGATCAAAACAACTTTCTCACCAGGTTCTTCTAAAGTTTTTAATAAAGCATTTGATGAAGCTATATTTAAAGCTTCAGCAGGTTCAATGACTACAACACGCCAGCCTTCACCAGTTTGCTGAACAAAAGGTAAAAGATCTCGAATTTTTTCAATCTTAATTTTTGCATTTTGCTTTTTATTATCTTCATCTGTTGTGATGTGAACATAGTTAGGATGTGTATCCGACTTTAACCATTGACAGCTACTACATTCGCCACAGGCATTTTCAGATTGTTTATTTAAACATAACACCCATGCTACAAATCTATCGGTAAACTCTTGTTTAGCACATCCTTTCTTTCCATAAAACAATAAACCATGCCCAACATCAGGAAAATGCGAGGTTAAAAGATCCCAAGTTTGCTGATGCCAAGGATAATGTTCATAGATTTGAACTTCTTTTGTCATATTATTCAAAGAAACTGATAGACATTGAGTTTAATCGATCTAAATCTTCCTGAGTATCAACTCCGGGCGGAAGGTTTGCTTCAGCAATAGCTATGGCAATGCGATGACCGTTTTCAAGCACCCTGAGTTGCTCAAGACTTTCTAATTTTTCAAGCACACCTTGATCCCAAGTTACATATTCTTGTAATAGTTTAACTCGATAGGCATACAAACCTAGATGGCGGTAAGCACTGCTATGCATTGATTGCTGTTTTTGTTTCGCCCCATCACGATCATAAGGGATAGTTGCGCGGCTAAAATACAATGCTTCATTATGTTTTGACATGACAACTTTGACGATACTATCTCGCTGAAATTCATCCAAAACGCTGATTGGCTCGCACAACGTAGACATTGAGCAATTTGGATTATCAACGAGAAGCTGTGAAACCTGTTTAACTAATTTTGCAGGTAATAAAGGTTCATCACCCTGAACATTCACAATAATGTCATCTTCCGCCCATCCTTTTAAACGAGCTACTTCACTTAAACGATCCGTACCAGATAGATGATCAGGGCTTGTCAATACCACATCAACGCCTTCTGCACGGCAGATCTCGGCAATTCGCTCATCATCTGTCGCAACACATAAATCATCAAAGCCCTCAACTTTTTTTGCCTGATCAACCACTCGTAAAATCATTGGACGACCATGTATCAGCAATAATGGTTTAGCTGGTAATCTCGAACTTGCAAAACGTGCAGGAATGACAATGTGTTTCATGGTATATCTCTAAGACAAATGAATACCAACTTGTTGTAATTGTTGCTCCAACAAGTCATAACAATCGGATGATAAAACGGCTTCTACGGGTACAACCCAAATAGGGATATTGAATTCTGGATGTTGAATTAAAATTTCTTTTAATTTAACAGCATCTTTTTCTGTTGTGATAATCGCATTCTGATTCTGAAAACTTAGATCACTCAGTTTATATTCATGATGATCCGGAAACTCATGAGCTTGAAATTGCTCAATTCCTAAATTTTGCAAAGTCTGATAAAAACGCTGTGGAAAACCGATACCAACCACAGCATGATAGCTTTGCTTTGAATCGAATTGATTAGATAAATTATCAGATCTGAGCAAATAAGGCTTACCCACTTGCAAATGCATATTGAGCAATGATTGAGGCTGTTTGCTATGTACAATCACACTACTATTTTGTAGACGTGATTTTGGCTCTCGCAAATACCCTTCAGGCAACAGCTTTTCATTCCCTAAACCACGATTTTGATCTAAAACAATCCATTCAATTTGACGATCTAAAGCCCAGTGCTGAAGACCATCATCACTAATAATCAAATCCAATGAATAGTTCTGCAATAATAACTCTATAGAAGATTGTCTATTTGGACCAACTGCCATTGCAACACCAGTCGATTGAACAATTAAAGCGGGTTCATCACCAATAATCTCAGGCGATGACTCTTTATGTACCAGCGCTGGAAATGGACCAACCCCTCCATAACCACGACTAATTACACCTACCGACAACCCTTTGCTTTGCAAATATTTTACTAGTTGAATTAGCAAAGGAGTTTTTCCACTTCCGCCAACTGTAATATTTCCAATCACCATAACTGGGATTGGTGCCGTATAGATTTTCTTCAGCTTGTGTGTGTACATCGCTTTATTCATCAAAAATGCAAAGCGATAAAGCCATGACAATGGTCTTAAAACGATCAGCCATTTCTTTTGGTTATTCCAAGCAGTCTGAATCGTCTGTGCCAGTGACATGATTAATTTTCCTCAAAATTGCGCTGATGTAACTGATAATACATTCCTTGTTTAGCGATCAATTCTAAGTGAGTTCCTTGCTCGATAATTTGTCCTTTATCCATCACAACAATCAAATCGGCATTTTCAACTGTAGATAATCGATGAGCAATTACAATCGTGGTACGACCTTGCATCGCTTCATCAAAGGCTTGTTGGATAAAGTATTCTGATTCGTTATCAAGCGCGCTTGTTGCCTCATCTAAAATTAGAATTGGCGAATCTTTCAGAATTGCTCTCGCAATCGCAATACGTTGACGTTGTCCACCAGATAAATTCAGACCTTGGGCACCAAGTATAGTGTCATAACCTTGAGGCAAACTCATGATGAAATCATGTGCATAGGCAGCTTTAGCAGCAGCAATCACTTGCTCATCACTAGCATTTTGTAATTGTCCGTAGGCGATATTGTCACGCACTGAACGATTAAACAGAACGACTTGTTGGTTCACCATTGCAATTTGCGATCTTAAACACAGCAACTCGATTTCTTGAACAGGAATATCATCAAAATATATACCGCCACTACTTAACTCTTGGAAACGCGGCAACATGTTTACCAATGAGGTTTTACCAGCCCCTGACCTCCCAACGAGTGCAATAGTTTGACCAGCTTGAATATTTAAAGAGAAATCTTTAATGGCTTTGGTACCATCAGAATATTCCAAGCAAGCTTGATCAAATCGAATATTACCTTTCAATTGAGGCTTCAATTGCCCTTTATTTTCTTCTTCAGGTAAATCCAATAATTCAAAAACCGAATGTGCTGCAGCTAAACCGCGCTGAAGTTTTTCATTGATATCAGTTAAGTTTTTTACAGGCTTAGAGATCAGTCCAGCAGCAGTGATATAAGAGACGAATTCGCCAGCAGATGTGTCACCAAAAACCTGCGGGCGCAAAGCTAACCATAAAATGATTGCCATTGCACAAGACAAAATCAGTTGCACCACTGGACTATTGATATTCTGAACAACCACCATCTTCAAACCACGACGAAGGTTTTCTTCAGATGACTTATAGAAGCGTTGTTGCTCAAAAGCTTCACCAGTGAAACTTTTAACTACAGAGTTACCATTGATAGTTTCCTGAACCACATGATTGACATCACCCATGGTATTTTGTACTTGTATCGAAAGCTTTCTCATGCGCTTTGCTGCTACACGAACTAAAATACCAATCACTGGCATAAATACGATAATACACATCGTTAAGCGCCAGTTGGTATAAAACAAATAACTTAATAAACCTATGACAATCAGGCCATCTTTAACTAATGTCTGTAAAGAATCAGAGGATGCAGCTGTTAATTGCTGCACGTTATACATTAATTTTGCACTAATATGACCAGAGGTATTATCTAAATAATATTGTGCAGGCAATCTAAGCAGCTTCGCATAAACCTCTTGGCGAATACTAAAAACCAAACGTCTTGAGATTACAGCGGTAAAATATCCACCTAAGAATAATCCAACACCTCTAAAGAACATTAACAACACGATCAATGCAGGAAACAGATTTAGGTTTTCTCTGCTTCCATTTTGAATTGCATCAATAATAAATTTCAGCAATTTGGCTACCGAGACTTCGGTAGCCGCATTGATACCAAAACCAAGTAATACAAATAAGGCAATACCCCAATAAGATTTTAGATAAGCTAAAAGGCGTAAATAAACCTTAAAATCTTGATTCACTCGGTGAAACCTCTAGTTGGAACTTTAGTGCTAATGTTAACGTTAACAAATCCAAGCTGACCTGCAACATCCATCACACGTATTACATCCTGATGGGCGGCTTTAGAATCAGCAGCGATAATAAACATAAAGTCGCGACGTTCTTGTGCAACTTGCTTAATGGCTGTACTGAGATCAGCTGTATCTTTTGTCGATAATGCTTGACCATTCACGGAATAATGGCCTGTGGAGTCTACCATGATTTCAATTTTTTGATCGAATTGTTTAGGCGGTACACCTTGAGCATCGGGCAAAGTTAGATTTATACGACTTTGCTGACTAAATGTCGTCGAAAGTAATAAAAACACCAAAATAAATAACATACAGTCAATCATTGGTGTCAAATTGATATGAATATCTTCAACTTGAGAGCGTTTAAATTTCATTTGATCACCTATGCTTAGCTTGCAAGGCGATGTTCTTGTACATGTGGTACTTTTTTGTAGAAAAGTGCAGCATGGAACAAAGTAGATTGTTGTTCTAACTCAGCGGTATATTCGTGTACAACACGTTGAAAGTATCGATAAGCAATCATCGCTGGAATAGCAATTAACATACCAACAGCCGTTGTGATCAAGGCTTTAGAAATACCAGGCATCATCATACTTGCATTTCCTGCTGATCCCACATTAATCACCAAGAAAGATTCAATAATACCTAAAACCGTACCAAGCAAACCCAATAAAGGGGCTATTGCGCTTAATGTGCCCAAGAAATTGATGTTCTTCTCTAAGAAGGAAATTTCTTGTGAAGCTGCCGCCTCCATTTGCGCACGCGCAAATTGTTCACCCTGTTCTTTGTGTTCGTACCCAGCAAGTAGAATACGTCCTAAAGGTGATTTCTTTGCTTGCTCTTGCTGTAAATTTGAAATTACAGTCTCAGCATTAGAACCATTTACAAATAAATCCCCAGGTAATACTTGAGAACGTTTCAAACGAATGTAGCGTTCAATTGTGATTGCAACCGTAAAAATTGATGAGAGAATAAGCGGCAGCATTAACCAACCGCCCGCTTTTACCAGTTCCCACATATTATTCCCCAATAATATTTAAAATAATTAGGACGAATCCTAAATATTAGTTAGGCAAACAAATATTTAGAATCCCATCCAACTCATCCAATGAGTGATAGTGAATGACCATTTTCCCTTTTCCTTGTTGGTTATGGTCAATTTTGACATTCGCACCAAAGCGTTCAGATAGCTTTTGAGTTAAATGTTCAATATCTGGAGAAATTTTTACTTTCTCCTTTTCTGGTTTTGGTTCACTCCACTCACGAACCAATTGTTCAGTTTGACGCACTGACAAACCTTTTTCAATCACGATTTTTGCAACTTCAATTTGTTCTTTAGTCTTTAAAGTCAAAATTGCGCGGGCATGTCCCATATCAATCTGACCTTGTTGCATATAATCTTTAATTGGGTCTGCTAAACTTAATAAGCGCAACAAATTACTAACTGTAGTACGTGCTTTACCAACAGTATCTGCAATTTCTTGGTGACTTAAACCAAATTCATCATGAAAACGTTGCAATGCAAGTGCTTGATCAATAGGATTTAAATCCTGGCGTTGAATATTTTCAATTAAGGCTAATGCTATCGCGACCTGATCATTCAACTCTCTTACAATTGCAGGAATTTCAGTTAATCCCGCCATAATTGCAGCACGCCAACGTCGCTCACCTGCAATAATTTCATATGAATGTTGTTCATCATCCACAGGACGAATCACGATAGGCTGCATTACACCATGTTTTTCAATCGATGATGCAAGCTCCTGTAAATCCTGTTCTTGAATAAAACGACGTGGTTGATATTCTCCACGCTTTAACGAGTTAACATCAATTTGCTTGAGTTGACCATGATCCAAGGCTTGTGCTTCTAGTTGCAGTTTTTCTTTTTGAATCGA
>NZ_MELG01000013.1:0-7168 GCF_001767535.1 Acinetobacter sp. GWC1_38_13
ATTAGGTCGACCACTTACCCAAGTTACGCCTTAAATTTGGCTCAATTAGGGGCGCTTTGCATTTCAAATCTTTGTGCAACAAAGCCGTTTACCTGCTTAAAATATACTTTTTCCCCTTCAGAACATACTCCATAAAAAACTCCATAAGATTCATTCTTTACAGAGGGATTATTCAAATAACTATTACAGTCCAATACTAAATCTCCAGCATTTTTCTTAAAAAATATTTTTTGCTTTTGATAATATGGAGCACCCGTATAATTATCAGCTAAATAATAGATTCCCGATTTAAAATTCTTTGATTCAGCCTGTTTAGTTGCATATCCATTTTTTATAAAATCAATCCCACCCAAGGCTAGGTTAACTTTATCAATATTTAAACTCAACTCACTACTATTATTTTTATCAGCTTTAGCTTCTGCCCATCCAACTTGAACATCTTCACTATAAACATTTTTATAATATAAGGTAAAATTACCATTATTATCTTTTATATAAAATTCATCATATGCAGGATCAAGTCTTTTAAAGAGATAATTATCCATCTTTTTTGTAGGTGTAAAATTCTTACACTTTCCTGCCTTTTCACAGATTCGATATGAAAAATAAAGTTTTGTGTTACTTGATTTAGGCTGATCCGCCTCAGTTGTACATGCATACATTAAACTAATTACAAATAAAAGAAATAATCTGCTCATCATTGTATAATCTCTATGTGCATAGCACCTTCACCTGCTACATCTGCTGAAATAAAACCCGAAATAATTCCATCTTTTAAAGCTTTCTCACAAACAGCTTTAAATCTTTTTCCTACACTATTCAAAGTATTTCCTGTTCCAAAACCATTACTATTCGTACCTAAATCAATAATATTATTTTTTCTATATTGCTCTTCTGAAACGCAGTGTTTCGAAACTCTTACCCCTTTATTTTGAAACTCAACAATTTTTTCAACCATTTTTTGAATAGTTGCCTCTTTTCCAAGCCCTTTAGCAATACATTCTGCTTTAACTTTTTTTACGTCCTCTCCTGGTTTAGCATATTTTGTTGCCTTAATATACATTGCTTCTGCCTGAGCTCTTGGAGTCCTTATTGTACTTGTAATATAAAGTTTATCCATATTTGCTTCTTTAGCTAAATAAGCTAGTACATTTTTTGTTTTCTGGCTTACGATAGCTTGTCTAGATTGTTCATTAACACCTTTAAAACTTATTATTACATCTGACACACTAGGAATGACAGATCTATCTATCTTTAACTCAAAAGCTTTCATCCCTCTGCTTAAATTACCATCAAAAGCAATAAATTCCTTTCCACCACTCGAAGCTGTAATTTTTATCTTTTGACCAATTTCTCCCTTATGTATTTTTTTCCCTATTCCGTGTATACCGCTTGAATGTCTTTTTTTGTTACCTTTATATTCAATCGAATAATTACCACCACTAAATAATTGATTAGTTTTCTGATCATATGTATACACTATAAATTCAGTTTCACCATTATCATTAACTAATGTTTTTGGATGCCCGTCTGTACTAATTTTTACTTTTTCATCTCTCTTGGGAGTAGAGTCATGAGTTTCAACTGGGTGCTTCTGTTTTGAGGAAGGAACGGGTTGTTTAGATTGAGCTATTTCTACAACTTTAGTCCCTATCTTTATATTTTTTGATGCTTGCTCTATTGCTGACGAGTCAACATCGATAACACGAAGCGATTTATTTTTATCAACTTTGATAGTCAATAAGTTCCGTTCATCTCTTAATTTATAATTCAGCTCGAATCCTGGCATTGCACTAACAGTTATCTTTCCATTACCATCAGTCTTTTTTTGCTTTATCTGATTTCTATATTTTTGAATTAAATTCAAATTTGTTATAGGTTTTTTCGTATCTTTATGTCTAAAAAGAATATTAAAAGTATGTAAATTAAGCTTTATCGTCTTTTCGCCCATACCTTCTTGTGCTGTAAAACGAATAATTTCTTGTTTTGAGTCTAGCCCACTAATTAAAACCGTAATCTCCTCGCCACTTAATGCTACTAAGTTATTTTCAATACCATTAGCCCCTACACTATGCTTCTTTTCTGCATTTTTATATTTGAGAAAATAAGAAAAATTTGGAATCGCTTTATTTTCACTATCTATGACCTTAATACTAAAATTAACATTTTTTTGTTTAGTATTATTATCACTGACTTCCGCTTTTTTTTCATTATTTACTTCAGCCTTAGAATCTATTTTTACAGATTCTTGCTTTTGACCAGGGATAGGCTCTTGGTTATGTATATCTGTTTTCAACTTAATACCTCCTTTCCCATTATTTACTACAATAACTGATGCATAATTTTTACCATCACCTAATAAAGAGATCTCTTTATTATTCTTATCTTTTACTAAAACACCATTAACCTTAAACCTAGCACCCATATAGTTACAAACCTTAACTTGTTTTATCTTCCCTTTTTGGTCTGTAATTAAATCCTTGAATAAAGGGACTGGTTTTTTATCGTTATATACTACATCAACTGTCACACCAACTAATGGATTTCCAGCATTATCAACAAATGAAACATCAAATATTGAAGTTAAGACTTTATACCAACGCATATCATCCTTTTCAGTCCCTGGTATTTGAACTTGTTGAGTAGGATTCGATTTACTTACTACAAAATCAGGAACTAAAGAAGGGTAATTAGAAGGATCAGATTTATGTAATTGTGCCTGTGCCTTAGGGCTATAATAATACACAACACCGCCTGTAAAATCGGGTTCTGTTCCATTAAATATAGGTTCTACTGCTTTAATCAAACTCATTAATTTAGGTGAAATATCACCTGAATCTAAAGCTTTTTTTGCTCTTTTATAAGGCGAATTTTTCTGGGTGTATGCATCATATCCTGTTTTTGTAACGATTTGGATAATAGTGCTCCAGGATTTCCAGTTTGCGAAACCAACTCTGTTTCTCATTGTATGCGCAATAACTTTCCATGAAGTTTCACTACAATTTTCAGCTTCACCATTAATAGTTGCAACAAATATTTTAAAATCTTCGCTATAGCTCATTTATTACTCACAAGTTTTCTTAATTATTTTATTAAAATACAAACTATTACCATTTTTATCTACATCCGCTAACATTGCTACTAAATGTAATTGTCCTTTATCATCAAAATATGATTTTTCTTGAAATGAATTATATATAGCGCTATCTATTGGAACATTATTAAATTCTTTATTTTTCAAATTAGCTATTATTTTTTTATTTTTATTAAATAGCTTTCTAGCATAGATAATATTTTTCTTGGAATCACTTTCAATTAAACAATTATTTTTTTTATCTAAAGCAATAAATTCTTTAGTTTGATCTTCCTGTATTTTACTTATAAAAAAATGATATTGACATGGTGAACCACAACTACCATAAGCATGAAAAATATTTTCATTTACTTTATCAACTTCAGGATATCTCATATTTCTTAAAATGAAAGTAGTTTTATTATCAGAATTTTTTACAATATCACAATATTCTTGATCATTCCCTTTGCATTTTAATTCAACATTAAATATATCTTTTGCATAGACAGTCGAACTAATAATAACTCCACAAAAAGCAAGAGCTAAAATGATTAAGCTATTAATATCAAGTAAATAAAATTGTGATCTCTTACTTTGTAAAATTTCAATCATGTTCATGCTCTTCTCCACAACCACAGCTATCAATATCTTCATCATCTAATGACTCAGCTTCCTGTTCAGAAATTAACTCTTTAATTTCTGTTAAATAAACTCCTGGCACTAAAGCGAGTTCTACATTATCAACAGAATCACTATAAACTCTTGCGCTACTTTCTTGCTCAAACTCATATACAGCTTCAATTTTCTTAGAATGATTAATTAATTTATATTCCATATTTTTTAATATTTTAGTATCAAATATTTGACTTAAATCAAATCTCATACTGTACATTCCTGTTTCTGGCATTTTCGGCAACTCAGCATTTACTGTTGCTCCACTCGTAAACAAATGCTGCCCAGCTTTACTTTCAAACTTACCACCTGTTGTTGAAAATACGCCATCCGCATTAATTTTGAGTTGTGACCCACCTGCTGTTAATACAATCTCTTTTGAGCTGGTAATTTCGATTTTATCTTCAGTAGAAATGAGTTTAATCACCTTCTTCGCAATTGCCTCAATCGCATCATCTTGCGCTTGTAACTCCAGCTTTCCTTTTGCTGCATAGGCTCTAAAACCTTTTTGTGCTGCAAACAAACTAATTTTGTCTTGTGCATGCCCAATAATATTTTTTTGCGCACTCAGGTTAATTGAACCGCCGGCACTTTCAGCAATATCCTGAGAAGCCTGTAAAATAATATTTTCAGGTGTGGTTAATGCAATTCCATTAGGGGATGCCAACAACATTAGCGCTTGTCTAAAAATCTTGCCTTGCTCTTGTTGTTTAGTATCGAAACTGCTTTCTAAGCCTTGTGTATAACCTTCCATAAAACCTTGTAAAGAACTTAATGCTTTAGAAGGTGATACTTCCAATTTACTGCCTTTACTAAAAGTTCCGCACGTACTCATCAAATCAAAGTCTTTAATCTCGACATTGGCTAAGACTTTTCCAACCTCTTGAATACTTTCAAATGGATTTTTATGAATGCGGTCTTTAATGCTAGCAAGTTTTCCTTTAACGATGTCAGCACCATGTTCTTCAACGTTTTCAATAAATGCTTTTAAGTTTTCCACCGCATCTTTAGCATCGCTAAAGAAAGCATTAAATTCGTCTACAACGCCTTTTGCATCGCCACCTAAGGCACCAATATCTTGAATAAAGCCGCCACAGTATTTTAAAGCGTGAATAGGATCGTTATTAATCCCTTCTTTAAATAGGTTCACCGTACTATTTAATGCCTGTCCTGTGGTTTTTAGCTCAAGTGACTGAATGAATTTAGGTAAGCGATTAATCACGTTCAAAGCATCAGTTTGTTGCTTGGCTGCAACTTCACTGAGCATTTTCATGCTTTCATAGCCTTGTGAAAGTAAAGATTGTGCTTGTGCAGCCTCTAAATGGTCTGCAATTGCTTGCTCTTGTGCATAAGTACTAATCAACATGCCTTTACCAGCACGTACAGCCCCCCAAGCATCAGTTCTCAGTTCGAAACCTTCACCGCGACCACTGCTGGTTTCCTGAATTTTAGGATGACTTAAATTACCTAAGTTCAGTTGAGTTGCTGCATGGCTACTTTGCAACTGTGTACTGATTTGTCCTGTTGTATCATCGAAACGTAACTGGTTAAAACCACTACCATTGACTTCTTGACTACGGATACCACTGAGTTTTTTAGTATCGGGAAGCTGCCCTTTGACATCAAATTTGGTTGGAGAACGTTGCGCTTCATGGATTCGTCCTGTCACAAAGGGACGATCAATATTGCCATCAAAAAAATCAATAACGACAACTTCACCGATACGTGGTAAGAAGCGAGCTCCATAACCCTCTCCCGCCCAAGGTGTTAACACATCGACCCATGCTGAATCGGTATCATTGTCATTACTGCCCGCACCGCCATCATGTCCATGATCATCACTACGGGTAAACAGAAAGCGAACCTTAATACGCCCCCATTCATCTACATAGATAGTTTCCCCTTCTGGTCCAACAACTTTAGCGCGTTGTGGATAAGCGATTGGGCGATGCTGTAGAGGATCATATTCTGGTATAATTTTGATTTGACGGCGAATCAATGTCAGTTCATTTGCCTGCCGCTCAGCCCCGTCATCTTCCAGCGTATGCCAACGACTTTGTTTTAATAATTGGCGTACCTGTTGCTGTAAATCTTTCGGTAAATTATTTTGATTGTAGAACGTTTTAGAAATAATCAAGAACTCTTGATCTACGACGTCATGCTGATTAATTTCTAGATGATCAATAAGATTGAACCAATATCCTACTTGGCTGTCACGCACTGAACTATAGGCCCTAAAAAACTTGGCTTGAAAAGCATACCTATCATTTAATATTTGATTTTGCTTTTCTAATTGGCTGTTACCTGAAGCTGTAGCTTGATCTTCACCTTTTAAATCCTGCATCCATGCTGGACTTACATGCCATGCTTGTTCAAGACCTAAACTGACTGAGTCAAAACTTGTGGAATGACTATGTGTGGTGATGACTGAACCAGCGCCTTCGTCTTGTGCTAAAGCATCAGGCTGCCAACGTTGCAAATGAACAGCAGTGGGTTGCAAACTTCGCACTGCGACAAAACCTGTAATACTGTCTTGGTATTCGGTTGCACTACTTCGATGATAGCGAATACTGCGTCGAGCTAAAGCTTGATATTGACTATTATCATCAATCAATCTTAGCTTTTGTGATTGAATCGGTATGGAAAAATGCGGAACAAAAAGCTCTGCTTCATCAATGAGCCAGCTAATCCCTTCACTACGCCATAAGCGTGTAAGAAAATCATAATCAGATTCATTATGCTGCATCACAAATGGACGCACATCATAACTTTGCTTTAGTCCATTCAGGTCAAGACTCAAACTTGCAGCAAATAATGGGCTTTTTTCTTGCCATTCTTTGAATAAAACTTCTGTAACTTCAACGATTGTTTTATTCATAAAAACACGACTATTACGGCGTTTATGCCATAAGTTTGTCGCATCACTCAGAGTCAGTTTATATAGAGTTAAGGCACCATCACTTTGTCCATAGCACGCTTCAGTTACTATGCCAGTCATACGGAACAACTGTCCTGAATCTGTGACTTGATCCACAGCCAGTTGAACACCGATAAATTGTTTTAATGCAATATGAGCATTGGTAGAGAGGCAAATTAACTCCGCATGTAAGCCATCATTCAGTTGATGCTTTCCCTCGATACGCTGTAAAAAAACTTGGTTATTTAATTCTTCATTAGAAAATTGTACGTGTATTGCACGTTTTTGTGCATTTAGCCCTATTTTTTCTAATACATTAGATATATTAAAAAGCATTTTTTTATAATCATAGGATAAAGAAACGGCTGCACTTTATAAAAAAACAGACCTATCTGTCTATAATTATATTTTATTTTTAGCAAAGTAAGCGTCCGCTGAACACACCTTATGAATTCATCCTATAAGCCTTAATTTAGTCCCCACTTAAAAACAAGTGGGGACTAAAA
>NZ_MELG01000014.1:0-19139 GCF_001767535.1 Acinetobacter sp. GWC1_38_13
CGATTTTTGCAGAGTAACTGAGTTGTCCTGATGCAGCATGTGCAACAGGACATACGTCTTCAAGATGGCTGATAGATCGCTGTTCCATATGCAAACACTTCAACCATCCCACCTTGCATACCGAGTTCAGTCGTGCTGAGACGAACCCCCATGATATGGCTAGCACCGATTGCATGTGCTTCTTGCTTGAGGCGGAGCATCGCTTCACGACGTGCACGTTCAACCACACTTTCATAACTGGTCAGGCGACCGCCGAAAAAGTTTTGAATATTGGCAAGTATGTATTTAAAGTAATCATGTGAGATGACGACATTGCTACTCACCAATTGCCCCTTTGCTGATGTTTCAACAAATCGATTGGTATCAATTCGAATATGGGCAAATTTTTTTTCTTTTTCATCTAGTTCACGTAAATGTTTTTGTTCGATATGACGACCAAATCCCCATCCGACTGAAAACAGAATCAAGAAAAGAATAACCTGAAAAATTAATCCACTCATAGACATGCCTAAGCGCTAAATGGATCAGGAAGTTTTGGTGTGATCGGCTGGACGACGACAGCTGTTCCATAGACAAAGAGTTCAGATGCACCTTGAGCGATATTTGAGGTCGAGAAACGAATACCGACGATAGCGTTGGCACCTAAAGCACGTGCTTTATCGATCATACGTTGTGTCGCTTCTTGGCGAGATTCTTCAAGCAACTCTGTATAGCCTGTTAGTTCACCACCAACAATGTTTTTTAATCCTGCCATAAGATCTCGACCAACATGTTTACTGCGTACCGTACTGCCGTAAACGACATCTAGCTGACGTAAAATCTCGTGACCAGGAACTGATTCTAAACTGCTTAATAACATAGCGTTTTTCTAAGTCTTTAATATTTCAGTATTGAAGATAAGAAATATTCCGCATGCATGCAATAAAAAAGCTCACCGAAGTGAGCTTTTTTATGACAAAGTTTTTTTTTATTGAGCGCTATTTTTTTCAGCGCTAGATGGTTGGCGTGCAATCGTCTCAGTTGAAGACACTTTAAGTCCACCACCTAAGGTTTTATAAAGCTCAACCTGATTATTTAAATCAGCTTGTTGCAATAATAATAAGCCTTGTTCTGCTGAATATGCTGAACGCTGAGCATCTAACACCGTTAAGTAGCTATCAATACCAGCACGGAAACGAGCATTAGATAGTTTATAAGTGGTGTTAGTGGCATCAACTAAGCGGCGTTGAGCACTCAAACGATCACCAATATTGGCACGAGTTGCTAAAGCATCATTCACTTCACGGAATGCAGATTGGACTGACTTTTCATAATTTGAAAGGGCAATCTTCTGATCTGTTTCAGAAATTTTGACATTCGCACGACGTGTACCCCAATCAAAGATTGGCATATCGATGCTCGGACCAATTGACCAAAGTGCGTTGCCAGATTTAAACAAATCACTTAAATCCGTTGATGCATAACCTGCTGAACCCGTTAAACTAATCGTTGGGAATAGTCGTGCTTTCGCAGCACCTATATTTGCACCTGCAGCACTGAGTTGATACTCAGCCACTTTGACGTCAGGACGATTATTCAACAAGTCACTTGGTAAGCCTGCTGTCAACACATTCTTTTGTGTGATACGAGCAACTTGTTGTTTTGGTAACAGGTTTTCAGGAACTGGTTGACCGACCAATAAATTCAACAAGTTTTGAGCTTGTGCAATCTGGGTTTTGTAGTTAGCTACATCGTTACGTGCAGTTTCAACTGAAATCTGAGCTTGACGCACAGGAATTTCACTATCAATTCCGACATCGAAACGCTTTTTGTTCAAGTTAAACGACTCTTGCTGTGCTTTAAGCGTTTGCTCTGCAAGTTTGAGTTGTGCACTGGCGAATGAATAATTCAACCATGCTTGTGTCACTTGTCCAATTAAGCTGATCTGAGTCGCATCACGCGAACTTTGTGTCGCAAGATAACTATCTAGAGCAGCGTCTTTCAAGCTACGAACTCGACCCCAGAAATCTAACTCGTAAGCCGTTAAACCTAAACCAACTTGGTAAGTCGAGTAGGGGTTGTTAGGATCACGAGATGGCGTGACTTGGCGAACCGCACTACCACTTGCCCCAATCGTTGGTAATTGGTTGTTTTCTGAAATTTGGTACTGCTGTTGGGCTTTTTGAATATTCAACGCCGCTGTACGCAAGTCACGGTTATTGGCAAGTGACATATCAATCACTTGTAATAAACGAGGGTCAGCAAAGAAGTCTTTGTAGCCTTGTTCTGCGATAGAAGTTCCAGAAGCATTACTATATGACGCAAAGCTTTCAGGAATCGCTGTGTTCACAACAGGCTCTGGCCCACGCATGCTTTGGCAGGCAGCCAAAGACAGCGCGAGTGCAGAGATTGCAATGCCACGACTGGAAATAGACCAAACAGTTTGCATCACGATCAATGCTCCTGAGTATTTAAAGTTTTAGGTTTGTACTTAAAGATACTACGAATCCACACAAAGAATACAGGGATGAAGAAGATACCTAAAAGTGTTGAAGAAATTACGCCACCCAGTACACCATAACCAACAGAATGTTGACTACCTGCACCCGCACCACTTGCAAGGGCTAATGGTAAAACACCAAATCCGAATGCAAGTGTGGTCATGATAATCGGACGTAAACGCATTTTTGCAGCATGTAATGTTGCTTCGAATAACTCTTCGCCTTTTTCTTGCAGCTCTTTTGCAAACTCTACGATCAAGATCGCATTTTTTGCAGAAAGACCAATCACGGCTACGATTGCGACTTGGAAATAAATATTAAAGGATAAGTTTGGATCACCTTTAATCACCATTCCTAACCATGTCATCGTGAAAGCACCAATAATACCTAGTGGCACAACCAACAATACTGAAATTGGAATCGCCCAGCTTTCATACAATGCTGAAAGACACAGGAACACGATCAATAATGAAAGAATGAGTAATGGAACTGTTTGGTTACCAGAATCACGCTCTTCCAAAGATAAGCCTGTCCATTCATAGTCGAAACCTTGTAAGCCCATCGATGGTAACTTACCAATGATTTCTTCCATTGCTAACATCGCGTCACCTGAGCTGACACCTGGTGCAGGAGAACCTTGAATGTTCACAGAAGATACGCCGTTGTAACGTTCTAAACGTGGTGAACCATATGTCCATTCACCTTTAGCAAAAGCTGAGAATGGAACCATTTCACCTTTGTTATTACGTACATACCATTTGTTTAGGTCTTCAGGCATCATGCGAGTATCCGCTTCACCTTGAACATAAACTTTTTTCACACGACCACGATCAACGAAGTCATTGATATAAGAACCACCCCAAGCCATGCTCATGGTGCTGTTAATATCACTAATACTCACACCCATTGCACCAGCTTGCGCTTGGTCAACTGTGATTTTGTACTGAGGAGTATCCTCTTGACCATTCGGACGTACACCTGCAAGACGTTTGTCTTGTGATGCCATACCTAAAATAGCGTTACGAGCAGCGATCAGTTTTTCATGACCTTGACCACTTACATCTTTCAACTGAATATTAAAACCAGACGATACGCCCAATTCAGGCATTGCAGGAAGCTGTAATGGCATGATGTAAGATGCATCTTTTACGATCATGTTCAATGCCATACCACGTTGAATGATGGCACCAATTTGTGATTCAGGTGTTGTACGCTCGCTCCAGTCTTTCAATTTGATGAAAGCAAGACCAGCATTTTGACCAACCCCTGTAAATGAGAAGCCAGACACAGTAAAGATCGACTCTACATGCTCTTTTTCCTTATTTAAGAAGTAATCAGTCATAGTGGTGATGACTTTATCTGTTCTTTCAAGACTTGCACTCGGTGGTAATTGAACAAGTGTCATAACAACACCTTGGTCTTCTTCAGGTAAGAAAGACGAAGGCAACATCTTGTATAAACCAACTAAAGCAGCAATAACAACGATATAAATGACTCCAGAGAACAACTTATGATGGGTCATACGGTTGACGCCACCTTGATATTTCTCTGAAAGTTTTTCGAACCCACTATTAAAACCACGGAAGAAACGCGCAAAGATACTGTTGCTTTGTTCTTTGTTTGGATCGTGTTGTTTTAATAACGTTGCACAAAGGGCAGGGGTAAACGTTAACGCAACGATCAAAGATAAAATCATTGCCGTTACTAAAGTGATAGAGAATTGACGGTAAATTACACCAGTTGTCCCCCCGAAGAAGGCCATTGGTACGAATACCGCCGTTAATACACTAGTGATACCAATCAAAGCACCAGAAATTTGACCCATCGACTTTTCAGTAGCAGGTACAGGTTCAAGGTGTTCTTCTTGCATAACACGTTCGACATTCTCGACGACTACAATCGCATCATCGACCAACAGACCAATCGCAAGTACCATCGCAAACATGGTGAGCGTGTTGATTGAGAAGCCGAAAATATTGATTACCGCAAAAGTTCCCAATACAACTACAGGGACTGCAAGTGTCGGAATGATCGTTGCACGCCAGTTCTGTAAGAACAGGAACATGACGATAAATACAAGAACAACAGCTTCAATCAGTGTGTGTACTACACTTTCAATCGAAAGCTTAATGAATGGTGTCGTATCGTAAGCAAGTTTATCTTTTAAACCACTTGGATAGTTAACACGTAATTCTGATAAACGTTTTTCAACTGCAGCAGCTGTATCTAGCGCATTTGCACCCGTCGCAAGTTTAATCGCGACACCACCTGCAGGATTACCATTGAACTTAGAGTCAAACTGATAGTTGTCAGAACCTAACTCAACGCGTGCAACATCACTTAAACGCACTTGTGCGCCATCAGCCGCATTTTTTAGGAAAATGTTTTTAAACTGCTCTGGAGTCTGCAACATACTTTGTGCATTAACTGTCGCATTTAAAACTTGTCCTTGAACTGCTGGGGCACCACCTAATTGACCTACCGCAACTTGAGCATTTTGTGAACGTATAGCTGCTGCAACATCTGAAGGTGTGAGATTAAAACTAGTAAGTTTTGCTGGATCTAACCAAATACGCATTGCATAAGAACCACCAAAGACAGTTACTTCGCCCACACCTGCAACACGACTCAGTGGCTCAGAGATGTTTGAATTGACGTAATCTTTAATATCTGATGCTGATAAGCTGCCGTCAGGTGAGTAGAAAGCAACGACCTGCATAAAGCTTGCACCAGACTTAGTCACTCGTACCCCTTGACGTTGTACATCTTCAGGTAATAGTGCTGTAGCTGATTGTAATTTATTTTGAACTTGAACTTGAGCGATATCAGGATCAATGCCTTGTTCGAAGTTTAAGTTGATTGATGCTTGACCATTACCCGCACTGTTTGAAGAGATATAACGTAAACCATCCAAACCATTCATTTGCTGTTCAATGATTTGAGTAACCGTATTCTCAACAGTCTGAGCTGAAGCACCTGGATATGTTGCAGAAATTGTCACCGTAGGCGGTGCAATCGTTGGGTATTGCGCAACTGGCATTTTGGTGAGGGTGAGAATACCCGCCAGCATAATAACCAGTGCAATCACCCATGCAAAAATTGGGCGATGAATAAAAAATTGAGCCATGCAATCTACCCCTTAAACTTGTGAAGTAGCTTTTTGTTCAGTTTTTGAAGAGTCAGCTTGTTTTTGTTCATTTGCTTTAGGGGCAGCAGCATTTTGACCTTGTGATGCTTGAGGTTGGTAAGGCTTAGCCTTAACTTCTTGACCTTCTTTTACCTTTGCAACACCATCTACAATAACTTTATCACCAGCTTTTAAACCATCGGTAATAATCCAGTCTTGACCTTGAACACCTGCTGTCGTCACTGGTCGAGTCTCAACAGCACCTTTCGCATTTACGACCATAGCAATTGCTTGCCCTGTAGGTAAGCGAGTTACAGCTGCTTGTGGAATCAGATATGCATTAGGTAGAACTGCTTGAGAGATTTTTGCAGTTGCGTACATACCAGGTAATAACAAGTGATTTGGATTTGGGAATACCGCACGTAAAGTCACTGTACCAGTTTCAGGGTTAACACTTGCACCAGAGAATGCGAGTTGTCCTTCGATAGGATAATCTGAACCATCTTCAAGTGTGAGTTTGACGCGCGTATTATTACTACTATCTAAACTACCTTTACTCAACTGCTGACGTAAACGGAGCATTTCAGCACTTGATTGATTGATATCTACATAGATCGGATCAAGTTGTTGGATTGTCACCAACGGATCTGCTTGGTTTGCAGTAACTAAAGCACCAGAAGTTACCGAAGAACGACTAGATTGCCCTGAGATAGGTGCGCGAACAGTTGAATAACCTAAAGTAATTTCAGCATTTTTCAATGCTGCCTGAGCTGCAGCTACATCAGCTTCAGCCAATTTTACTTGAGCATTAATATCATCATATTCTTGTTTAGAAACGGCGTTAGTACCAACCAATTGGCGATAACGATTTTCTTTCACACGCAATGCATTTAAATTAGCTTGCTGACGTAATAAAGCTGCACGAGCATTGTCAGCAGTTGCACGGTTGGTATTAGCATCAATTTGATAAAGCGCTTGACCTGCTTCGACATAACTGCCTTCAGCAAATAAACGCTTTAAAATAACGCCACCCGTTTGTGGACGAACTTCTGATATTTGATACGCAGAAGTGCGCCCAGAAAGTTCAACATTTTGTTCAACACTTTGTGGTTGAGCAACGATAACACCAACTTCTGGAGGCGGCATTTTTTGAGCAGCAGCAGCTTGCTGTTCATCTTTAGGATCTTTGCTACAACCAACAAGCGCAATGCTTGTTGCTAATGCGCAAGCAGTGAGGGCAGGAGCCCAAAGCTTAGCCGACATCATTGTTCCACCTCAATTTAGATTTTTTATCTAAAAACAAATTGTTGCTGAAATTGCTTTGATACAGCCAAAACCAAAGCAACGAAGTCAAAATCAACCCAATACCCCAACCAGCCAATACATCAGTTGGGTAATGAACCCCTGCATAAACTCTAGATATCCCCATGATTATTAACCATAAAACAGATACTAAAACGATACTGGAACGATATTTGTGCTGTTGTGATAGCAACAGAACTAAACTCGATAGGGTTGCAGCATACAGGCTATGGGCACTTGGGAAGGATGCTCCATAACTTTGAACTAAATGATAAAACGCCAATGGTCTTGGTCGATCAATGCCCCATTTCAGAAGCCAACCAATCACAATGCTACCGATCACGCTCAGGGCGACAAATATGACCTTTTTATAGTTTTTCTTTCGAATTTGATGGATACAAAAAAACGACGTTAAAACCAGTAAAAAGGGCATGCCTCCTAGGCGAGAAAACAGAACGGCTACGTGGTTAAGCGCAAACGAACGGTATTCAAATAGCATTTGAACACCTCTAAGGTCTAAATTTGATATGCTTGGAGAAAACAGCCCAATCACACCGATTATCAAAAAAATGCAACCAATACAAAGCAGTAGGTACGGCATGCGAACCTCATTATTTGCTTAACCATTGTTC
The DNA here is from genome assembly GCF_001767535.1 of Acinetobacter sp. GWC1_38_13. NCBI lineage: Bacteria > Pseudomonadati > Pseudomonadota > Gammaproteobacteria > Moraxellales > Moraxellaceae > Acinetobacter > Acinetobacter sp. GWC1_38_13. The sequence continues at coordinate 7,542 of NZ_MELG01000014.1, forward strand.
AGGGTTATATAATGTTTGAAAGTGTACTTGTGAGTACACTTTTGGTCAAGTCTTGAAATTTTATGATAATTTCATTTTCAGATTTTCTTAAGGTTCAGTAAAAAAACATAACAAAAATTGATTAATGTCTCACTTTTTGTTCACTTGATGCATCATCATCTACTTCGATTGGTTGTTTTGGTGGCCAAAAGAAATCACTTGGTCGTGTTAAGAAGTGGGTGAGTACCAATTTTGCCAATGGTTTCCATTGTGCGAAACGTACGCGACGAGCGCGTAAAGCAACAATAATAGTCAAAGTAAAGCTAACAAATAGGTTGGTTAAACCAATGAGCATGACACCAAGAAACGATACAAGGATTAGACCAATATCAGGTGATCCACTAATAGTCATTAAGCCTTGTATAAAATTTGCAGATGCAAAGGCAATGTGACGAATATCTAGTGGTAAGCCTAGAATAAAACCAATGGTTCCCATACTTCCAAGCATGATACCGAACAAGAAGTTACCAGCTAAAGCACCTAAGTTGGTTTCGATATAATTAGCAAACTTATCCAGTCTTTCTTGTCCCATTAAACGTTTCAAACGAAGATGCTGTTTTAAACGAGGACCTACCTTTCGATATACGGCTAGGTTATCGAAATATCCTGCAAGTAAACCTGATAAAAATAAGCACACACCAGCAATTGCTGCATGTGGAACGGCCAAAGAAGTGAATGGATTTAAGGAGTGCAGTGTTTTACTTGCTTTAACAGGTGAAAGCAAAGGTTCATGTAAGTTGTATTGCCATAAGAAAGTAATAAGTGCAGCTACTGGAATCGCAATCGAGATATTGCCGAGGATAGCCACAAATTGAGTACGAATAATATTGATAATTAAAGCTGCGAGTTCAGCAATTTGTGCGGTTTTACTACCTTTTTGATGTTGCACTGTTGCTGCGAGAGCAGCAGCTGTCATTGCTGGTTGTTTAGTTGCAACGGTGAAATGCAGCACATGAATCAGCATAAAACCCAACGCATAGTTCATGCTATATAGAAATGCATGTCCAAATGGAGCCAAGACCAAACGCGCTGTCAGTATTTTTAAGGTTGCCATGGTCGCAATAATTGCACCTGCACCCGCAGCAGCCTTATACATTCCCCAAAAGCCAGCTTTGTCAGTACTTACATAATGTTCGCCTGTCTTACTTGCATTCTCAGTAACCTGTAACGCAATTAATTCACTGGTAGAACTCAGTAAGTGACGCACACTTTTTTCATCATAATTCGCTTGAGTTAGATCTGTGATTAACTCACCCAATGATCGGTATCGAATTTCATTTTTGCTGACCAATAAACTAAGCAATAATTCAATTCGATCAAGTGCTTGTTCCAAAAGCGAGAGTAAATAAGTCAAACTGATACTTACACCAATACGCTTGGTTGCTCTGCGGATTTTGAGTACAACTTCGCGACATTGATCCAGCATAACAAATGCTTGTGATGCATCAGGAGGCGGGAGAACTACAATGCTATCTTGATCTTCGATCTGCTTTTTATACTTCTCAATAAATTCGACAATTTCTCGGTTTTGAACCAGAAAAGGAGATTCGTATTCAATAATGTCAGGTAAGGCATTAATAAACTCAGGATATAAACCAATGCCACTGATTCGATATGAAAGAACAGTAATCGCTTTTATTAATTCATTTTTAGAATAGAGTTTTTCTTTACTATTGCTATGACTTTCACTGATTAGGCTAAATAAACGAATCCAATCTTGTGTATCAATTAAAGCTAACCAATCGCTATCAGTTTCTTGGTGAAAAACTTTACCCACTAATGTTCTGAGTTGCTGACCATCTTCAATTAAAGGAAGAAAATGAGCGCCTAATCGTTGGCTTAACTGGTTCCAAAAGCCATCCAAAGAGAGAATCCCACTGTCGGCATACAAGCTAATTTGTTTATATTGGCTAATCAGACGTAATAAAAAGTTTTGAAGCAAAATGGAGGATGCAGGAGTGAGTAATAAAATCCTAACCAATGCATCAATACGTGATTTTACTTCATTGGCATCGTTAGGATCAGCTGGTCGTATACGATTGACCAGTTCAATAATTAGGTTTTCGTCAAGAGCAGCTTGAGGGAGTTCAAGCTGTTCCTGCATTTTTAAAAATAAATCAGATAAATTTAAATGCATAGGCAATTAGAACATCATTGGAGTCGGTGTAAGGCCATTAAGGTCAAATTGATCAGTGCTTGTCGATATTCATTATCAGGTAAGGCTTTTAAAGCCTCTAATGCGCCATCCGTTTCTTGTTGGGCGCGCTTTTGGCAATATTCGATTGCGCCCGAGTTATGCACGATTTGAATAACTTTATCTAGGTGCTCGATACCACCTGTGGCGATACTACGACGGATAATCTCGTGTTCTTCACCCGTCGAATGAGCCAATGCTGAAATTAACGGTAAAGTAGGTTTACCTTCCATCAAATCATCACCAATATTTTTACCTAATGTTTCAGCATCAGATGTGTAATCCAAAATATCATCAATAATTTGAAAGGCATTTCCAAAATGACCAGCGAAGCGACGAAGAGGTTCACGGTACTCTTCTGTACCTGCCAAAATAGCTGCGCCTTCAGTAGCAAGTTCAAACAAACGAGATGTTTTACCATGAATAATGCGCAAATATGTTTCTTCGGTTGTTTCAGGTTGATGCTGAGATTGAAGTTGTAAAACTTCACCTTCAGCAATTTCACATGTGCCTGTAGAGAAATCTTTTAATAGTGTGATGTTATTTAAATCAACCAATAGATCAAATGAACGTGCTATTAAGAAATCACCTACCAAAACAGCAGTTTGATTGTTCCACGTTGCATTTGCGGTTGGGCGACCACGGCGCAGGTTTGATTCATCGACTACATCATCATGCACTAAAGTTGCAGTATGAAGCATTTCAATGATGGCAGCTAAATGTTGCGCTTGCTGCATATTTGCTAATCCACAAGCTTTTGCAGCCAGTAAGCACATGATTGGACGCATACGCTTCCCACCAGCTTCTACGACGTGTTTGCTTACAGACATGACTAAACCAACTTTAGAGCTAATTCCTTCATTGATCAGGTAATCCATCGCAGCAAAATCTGTCGCAACAGGGGAAAGAACGTCTTGCTTAAAATCGATAACCATATGAAGAAAAACCTCGTATAGGTGGGTAGTGCGCTAAGTGTATCAATTAATCTGTTGCTAAACAGTTATACAGGCTGTGTAATCCGTCATTTAAAACATTATGATGAGTTTTTTGGTCTTAATTTAGACAGAAAAAAGAGCTTGCCCACCAAACATCATTACTTTACTTATGACTTTGTAAAAACACAGTTTGTTATTGTCGCAATTTGTTTTTAAAAATGTATTGCAAATCACAGAAAGAATCAATCAAAACTATAGAACTTCAATCTAATTGATTTTATTAGAAAATCTAAAAATTGATTGAATCTATTTGCATTTGTATAAAATGACTTGTTGTTTGATCAAATTTCACTTAAAATTTGTCCCCTTATATAACCCCAGTGGCGTTCGTTTTAAGATCGATATATCCCTTTATCGACACGACGACACGGGCATGTTGGAGTACATATGTACGCAGTAATCCAAAGCGGTGGTAAACAGCACCGTGTTGTTGAGGGTGAAACCCTTAAAGTAGAATTATTGAAAGCTGAAACTGGCGCGACTATTACGTTTGATGACGTGTTAATGGTTGTTAACGGTGACAACATTCAAATCGGTGCTCCAGTTGTAGCTGGCGCAAAAGTAACTGCAGAAGTAGTTGGCCATGGTCGTCACGACAAAATCCGCATCATCAAAATGCGTCGTCGTAAACACTACCGTAAGCAACAAGGTCACCGTCAATGGTTTACCGAGTTGAAAATTACTGGTATCGCAGGCTAACACGAGGAGTAAATAGACATGGCAACTAAAAAAGCCGGTGGATCGACGAAGAACGGTCGTGATTCGAATCCTAAGATGTTAGGTGTTAAAGTTTACGGTGGTCAAACTGTAACTGCTGGTAACATCATCGTTCGTCAACGTGGTACTGAGTTCCACGCTGGTGCAAATGTTGGTATGGGCCGTGACCATACTTTATTTGCTACTGCTGACGGCGTAGTAAAATTTGAAGTGAAAGGTCAATTTGGCCGTCGCTATGTAACTGTTGAAGCGTAAGTTTTAATAGTTCAGAAAAACCCGCTTTTAGCGGGTTTTTTTATGGGTATACATTTTATAAGGTGTCTAATCAGAATAGTGTCCGAATTTTCCTGTCTTAATATCATCATAAGCCTGTAAAATTTCATCATAACTATTCATGACGAAAGGCCCTTGTCCATTAATTGGCTCGTTTAAGGGTTGTGCTGATAAAAATAATAAATCACAGTTTTCTAGAGCATTGATTTGAACGCCAGTTCCTAAGCTCGACATGACAGCCAACGCCTGTTCTTCGAGAGATTCTTCATCAGAAGAAAACTGTACTTTACCTTTACGTAAATAGATCAAGGTTGTCGCACCCTCGGCAGCAGGTAATGTAATTTGTTGGTCTTTCACAAGATGTATGTCAAAGACATTCATCGCAGTAAATGTTTTTGCAATTCCAGTTGTTTGATTTAACTCACCAGCAACTACGCGAATATAGCTAGCTTGATCATCGAGAATAATTTTAGGGATATCTTCATTTAATAAACTTTGATAGCGAGGGGTAGACATTTTGTCTTTGGCAGGTAAATTTACCCAGAGTTGTACCATTTCAAATGGACCACCACTTTCACGAAACTCGGAACTAAACTGTTCAATGTGCTGTATTCCTGAGGCAGCAGTCATCCACTGAACATCACCTCGTTTGATCAAGCCACCGCCACCTGTGGAGTCCTTATGTTGTAATTCACCTGCAAATACAAAGGTCACGGTTTCAAAACCGCGATGTGGATGTTCATTTACGCCTTTCTTTTTGCTTTTAGGTTCGAGTTTTCCTGGTCCTAAATGATCAAGCAGTAGAAAGGGTGATGTTGTATTACCAAGTTCATGGTAAGAGAATACTGAAAGTGCAGGGTAAAAGTCGCCAATAGCGAATCGAGTGTCATTTCGATGGATGAATGCAAGACTTTTCATAGTTTATGCTTATTTTATAAATTCTAGTAAGACTATCAAAAAGTTGATTCAGGTCTAGTCTATTCTTTATTAATAATTTCTATATCTAAAAATTTAGCTACATGATCGATTTTAAAATCTTGTCAAATTGTGGATTTGCATCCTTACAATTTCTACATAAAGACCGCATCTTCATACATAATGCTGAACTTTGCGACACGAAATACACAAAACCTATGCTTTTCTTCATTTTTTTAATGATCAAAAACAGTAAGATGTCGTCATAACAGTAGAAATCTGATAGAAGGTTCATTTTATGAATTTCGTAAAAAAAATGGCATATGCTGCAACAATTGGTGCAATGACACTGGCTCCAGTTGTGAGTACACAGTTATCTGCTGCACCAACAGCAGCATCTGCTCAGCAAGCAACCTCCAGTTTGGTGAAGCAGTTATCTGGCTTGCAACGTTTAACAGCAGATTTTGAACAAACTACAAAAGTTACGAACAGTAAGCCGAGCAAAAATAAAAGCTTAACTGCACAACATATGAATCAAACTTTCAAAGGTACAATGAAAGTAGAACGTCCTGGAAAGTTTTATTGGGAAACGACTAGCCCAGCGAAGCAGACCATTGTGACCACAGGTAAGCTTGTTTGGATTTATGATCCAGATTTACAACAAGCTGTTCGTCAGAGTTTAGATGATCAAATTGCCAATACACCAGCATTATTGTTATCAGGCAATACTAATCAGATCATGCAGTCTTATCGTGTGACGCAGCCTGACCGCACTAAACTTTATTACACTTTATATCCAAAACAAGAAGACAGTGCTTTCCAAAGCATGACCATTAGTTTTGGCGCAAATAAAGCACCAAACCTGATGATTTTACAGGATTCTTTAGGTCAAACGACTTATGTTCGATTCAGTAACATTAAAGTCAATCCAAAGATCCCTGCATCAGTCTTTAATTTTGCACCGCCTAAAGGTACAGATATTATTGATCAGTAATCAGTTAAAAAAAGCCGCATATTTGCGGCTTTTTCTTGTCTGAAAGATACATTTTTAAATTTTATATCCTTACAAGGCTTTGTATAGTGAAGAAAAACATCAGAGACTTGCGTGACGATGAATACTTCACAATTATCAAAACTTATTCCAATTCTTATAGTTGTTGCTTTAGTCGGATGCCAACCTAAACAAGAATCATCCAAAGAAACTGCAAAATTAGACATACCATTAATTCAAGCAAAAGTAATTCCAGTTAAGCTTCCCAAGCAAAAAGTTTGTTTGGAGGATGGTTGTACCAATTATGATTTGCAAACCGTCGAAACCAATCAAAAATGGATCGATGAATATTTTGTCAATCGTATGAAAAAAGCTGAGCCGAATGCTTTTGCTAATCTTCCTGATCAGAAAGTTAAAGTTCCTGCAGATGAACCTTCATTGAGTGAGAGTAGTACATACGTTCGTTTTATAGGACAAAATTATAATTTAGCGACATTTGCGATTCAGTCGTATTCATATTCTGCTGGCGCAGCACATGGTATGTCACATCAAGAGTTTGTGAATTTTGATCTTTCTAATAAAAAACATATCACTGTCAGTGAATTGATTAAACCTGAGATGAATACCAAACTGCGTGATGAACTATATGCGTCTAATCAGAACTGGTTAGAAGATCATAATATTAAAAAACAAGATTTACAGCTCAGTGACAATTATTACTACGGAGTGAATGGTATTGTTTTTGTCTATCCTTTATATGAGCTTGCATCTTATGCTGAAGGAATGAGTGAGTTAACGTTGCCCTATTATGCAGCGAAACAGTTTATTAAAGCTGAATATTTACCAAGTTTACCAAAAGAACCCAATTAATTGATTTTCAGCATCTCAACATGTGTAGGTGCTGAGTCTTTGTTGTCTATCGCTGTATTTTTTTGGGTTAAAGCCTTACACTATAGCCAGTTTTTTCTCTATTCATGATTGATTATGATTGACCCAAAATTACTCAGAAATAATATTGAAGCAGTAAACGCTGCTTTAGCAAAACGTGGTGTTCAGCTTAATGCGCAAGAATGGGCTGATTTAGAAGTTCGCCGTAAAGAATTGCAGTCAAAAGCTGAGAATTTACAAGCTGAACGCAATGCGGGTGCTAAACAAGTTGGTCAAATCAAAAAGTCTGGTGGAGATGCTTCCGAAATCATGGCACGTATGTCTGCCATTGGTGACGAAATCAAAGCTGCTGAAGTTGCTTTGGCAGAACTTCAAACTGAGTTAGAACAAAAATCACTGGCGATTCCAAACCTGCCTGATGAATCTGTACCTGAAGGTAAAGATGAAAGTGATAATTTAGAAATCTTGAAATGGGGTACACCACGCCAGTTTGATTTCGAAATTAAAGATCACACTGATCTCGGTGAGTGGATGGGTGGTCTTGAATTTGAGACTGCAACAAAACTAACAGGTTCTCGCTTCAGCGTGTTGAAAGGTCCATTGGCTCGTTTGCAACGTGCCCTGACTCAATTCATGCTAGATACACATACGCTTAAAAATGGTTATACCGAAGCTTATGTACCTTACTTAGTAAATGCAGATACTTTACGTGGTACAGGACAATTACCTAAGTTTGAAGAGGATTTATTCAAGCTTCAAGGTGAAAAGGAATACTATCTGATTCCTACTGCCGAAGTGCCGATTACTAACTTTGTGCGCGATGAAATCATTGATGCAGATCGTTTACCGTTAAAATATGCTGCACATACACCATGTTTCCGTAGTGAGGCTGGTTCTTATGGTCGTGATACCCGTGGTTTAATTCGTCAGCATCAATTCGATAAGGTCGAAATGGTGCAAATTGTTAAGCCTGAGCACTCTATGCAGGCACTTGAAGAATTAACTGCACATGCAGAGGGCATTTTACAGGCACTTGGTCTGCCATACCGTAAGATTTTGCTCTGCGGTGGTGATATGGGCTTTGGCGCAACTAAGACTTATGACCTCGAAGTGTGGGTACCAAGCCAAAATACCTATCGTGAAATCTCTAGTTGTTCAAATATGGGTGATTTCCAAGCGCGTCGTATGAAAGCACGTTATCGTGTAGATCAGAAGAAGATCGAATTGGTGCATACATTGAATGGCTCAGGTCTTGCGGTGGGTCGTACCTTGCTTGCGGTAATGGAAAATTATCAACGTGCTGATGGTTCAATCGAAATTCCAGAAGTTTTACGTCCATATATGGGCGGCGTAAGCTTCATTGATTAAAACATGCATCGATTTTGTGCATAGTTTTTGCTTTAGTTCAATCAGATAGAAAATATAGAAGAGGCCAGATGTGGAAATATTTCCAATCTCTTTAAAGTTGCAGCAGCAACGTTGTCTGATTGTAGGCGGTGGGCGTATTGCCTATCGTAAAGCAAGTTTATTGATCAAAGCAGGTGCAATCATTGATGTGGTTGCACCTGAGATCGAACCTGATTTGATGATTTTAGTTGAGAAATCAACGGGTCAGTATATCCAAGAAAGCTTCTCAGAATCTGTACTTGATACTCGCTATCGCTTAGTGATTGCTGCGACAGACCAAGCGGATGTAAATAAAGCCGTATTTGATCATTATGAGCAGCGCAATATTTTAGTCAATAGTGTTGATGACATACCTAATTGCCGTTTCATGGTACCTGCAATCATTGATCGTTCACCTTTAGTGATTTCTGTTGCGTCTAATGGGGCATCGCCAGTATTGTCTCGACAATTGCGTACACAGATTGAAACTATTGTGCCGCACGGGATGGGTAAACTCGCTGAGTTTTCTGGACAATGGCGTAAGCAAGTTAAAGAAAAAATTTCTAACCCAGATGAGCGACGTATCTTTTGGGAAAATTTATATGCAAGTCCTCTAAAAGAACAAGTTTTCAATGACAATCTTGAGCTTGCAAATCAACTGATCCAGCAAGCTCTAACTGAATGGTCTGCACCTAAAGGTGAAGTGTATCTCGTTGGTGCGGGACCAGGTGACCCAGAGTTATTGACACTCAAAGCGTTGCGTTTGATGCAACAAGCTGATGTTGTGATCTATGATCGTTTGGTTTCAGGTCCGATTTTAGATTTGTGTCGTCGTGATGCCGAAAAAATTTATGTGGGTAAAGCACGTTCAAATCATTCTGTTCCACAAGAAGGCATTAATGCTTTGTTGGTTGAATATGCACAACAAGGTAAGCGTGTTTGCCGTCTAAAGGGTGGTGATCCATTTATTTTTGGGCGTGGTGGTGAAGAGATTCAAGAATTGGTGGAAGCCAATGTGACATTCCAAGTGGTTCCAGGAATTACCGCGGCTTCAGGTTGCTCCGCTTATGCAGGGATTCCGTTAACACATCGTGATTATGCGCAAAGTGTGCGGTTTCTAACAGGACATTTAAAAGAAGGTTCACCAGAGTTGCCTTGGAGTGAATTGGTCTATGAAAACCAAACTTTAGTTCTGTACATGGGCTTGGTCGGATTAGAACGCATTTGTGAGCAACTGATTGCACATGGTCAACGTCCAACGATGCCTGTTGCATTGATTTCTAAAGGTACAACGCCTGAACAAAAAGTTGTTGTTGGAACTTTGGCTGATATTGCAACAAAGGTATCTGAACATCATATCGTAGCACCGACTTTAACGATTATTGGTGAAGTTGTGAGCCTACGGGAACAGTTAAAATGGCAATAAATCTCTCCTAATCCCACTTTAAAAAGAGAGTGAGTTCCTCTCTTTTTCAAAGGGTGACTAGGAGGGATTATGAAAAGTAGAGAAAATTTGTGATTCATGTGGTCCTATACGAACCTGAGATTCCAGCAAATACAGGTAATATCATTCGTTTATGCGCTAATACAGGTGCTCAGCTACATTTAGTCAAACCTTTAGGTTTTGAGCTAGATGATAAAAAATTGAAGCGCGCAGGTTTGGACTATCATGAATGGGCAAGAATGTTGATATGGGACAATATTGAGTTGTGTCTTGCTGATCTCAAATCTAAAGGTGTTGAGCATGTCTTTCCACTTACGACCAAGGGCAGTGCGACACCACATACAGTTGATCTCAATCGTCCAGTTGCTTTATTGATGGGACCTGAAACTAGAGGTTTGCCTGAGCATGTCCGAATGATGTTCCCACAAGAGCAGTGGATAAGGTTACCAATGGCTGAAAACTCAAGAAGTTTAAATCTATCTAATGCAACTGCTGTTATTGTCTATGAAGCTTGGCGTCAACAAGGATTTAAAGTTCTAGTCTAGTTTAATTTATTGCTCAAGTGCTAAAACGACTTAAAGTGATCTACTTTAAGTCGTTTTCTTGTTTGGGGCTTGAATCAAATTTTTGTTGAGCCGATATCACTTTTTCAATATTAGTTTCAGCCCAATCTTTTAACTGAAATGCCATTTTGGCAACTTCATGTCCTAACGATGTTAATGAATAATCAACACGTATTGGAGAGGTATTTTGGACTTGTCTTTGGATAAATCCATCTCGCTCTAGCATTTTTAGTTTTTGAGACAGTACTTTAGGTGAAATACCTTGAATATTTTTCTTTAAAAGATTGAAGTGCTGAGTTTCGTCTGCGAGGACATTGATAATCAGTAAAACCCATTTGTCAGCAATTTTTTCAAAAAATAACCGAGCAGGGCAATGTTGTTGATAAATATTATATTTTAATCCGGTATTCATCTTTTTAACCCAGTATTTAATGCGAATAGCAACATAGTTACCAATTGGTAACTAATTGATACCTAGTTTCTAAAATATATATTATTAAATCGAACTTTTTTGAAATTATAAGGATTCTCTCATGTCAAACATTGCTGTGGTTTATTATTCTGGTTATGGACATACGAAAGTTGTTGCTGAAACATTTGCTCAAAGCATACAAGCAGATTTAATCGAAATTGATCAAAATGGCGATATTTCAGAACAAGATTGGCAGCTGCTAAATCAAGCGCAGGGGATCGTTTTTGGTACACCAACATATATGGGAGCAGCGCCTTGGCAATTTAAGAAATTCGCTGATGCATCTTCGAAAATCTGGTTTACACAGGGCTGGAAAGATAAAGTTTTTGCAGGTTTTACCAATAGTGCAAGTTTAAATGGTGATAAACAAGTTACCTTAATCCATTTACAAACTTTAGCCTCTCAACATGGTGGAATTTGGGTAAGTTTAGGCTTATTACCAGCAAATACTAAAACAGCAACCCGTGAGGATGTGAACAATTTAGGTGGTTCTGTTGGTTTATTAGTACAAACTCCATCAGATGCAGGTGTTGATGAAATTCCTTCAGGTGATTTGGAAACAGCTAAGCTCTATGCAAAACGAGTTAAAGATATTGTTGAAAAAATTCATGCATCTTAATAGATGATAATAAAAAAGGCGCATGAAGCCACTACTGTCCCATAGTTTGCTTTAAATAAAAAAACCTGAGTCTAAATAGTTAAAATATGAGTGCAAACAAAC
>NZ_MELG01000015.1:0-8086 GCF_001767535.1 Acinetobacter sp. GWC1_38_13
AGCTTGTCTAATTAACATTCCATTTACATTTATTTACAATTAAAAAACCTACTTAAACCCATTTATTTATGTGAAACAACTCACAATAAAATTAAAACATAGTCCTCAATTATTATTTTATTTTGATAGCTTGACAAAAATTGTCAATTTACAGCTATCTTGTGAATTAAATTATTTTAAAGCCCAATTGATTTAATTATATAGATTCCTATAATGATATTAACTGCTTTTGAAGAATAATCTAAAACAAAAGTAGGGAATATAAATTCATAAACAAGATGTATTAGTAGAGATAATATCATGGCTAAAATTTCACTAGAAAGCTTAACAAATATTGATGGGTTCGTTGCAGCAGCGTTAGTAGATACAGAAAGCGGTTTAGCACTAGCAACTCAAGGTGGGGGATCAATTGATTTAGAACTAGCAGCAGCTGGTAATACAGAAGTAATCCGCGCAAAGCGTCGCGTAGCTAACTCATTGAAACTTAACGATGATATCGAAGATATTTTGATTACTTTAGGTAAGGCTTATCACCTTATTCGTCCTCTAGAAAGCAATGGCAATTTGTTCCTTTATCTTGTTTTAGACCGCAGCAAGTCAAACCTTGCTATGGCTCGTCACGAACTTAAAACGTTTGAAAAAGAATTAGATTTTGCTTAATTAGTATTATCTAGTTACATTATATACTAGACTTCTTGTATATTTTTATATTCCATTAATATATAAAAATATATGAGAGGTCTATTATTAGTCATTAATTATGACTAATTTTGTGCAGTCCAATTTTTTATAAAACATTAAAGTGATACTATGAATGGACATTGCATTAATATCGCAATTTCAGGTATAAGTTTAAAAGTTTCAGACGAATTAAAAATAGAACTTAGAAAAACAATACCGAATGAATTTGGCATTAATTGGATAAACATCGCCGATCCAAATATAGACTTGCTACTAATAAATGAAAATTTTTTTGATACTGAAGGTATCCAACGAATTATTAAAGAAAAACAATTACCCTGCTTAAAAGTATCTAAAGGACATCACGATTCATCAACTATAGAAGAAAACAACACACTTTATCTGCCATTTCAGCAAGGGGATGCATTAAAAAACTGGATTCAACATCGATTATTAAGTTATTTGGCTAGTCACCAACCACAACAAACTACAAATGAATTGAAGATAGAACATGATGCAATAAATGAAAAATTTCTTGCTGAAATGTTTAATCCAGAAAATGCAAGATTACACATCTTTGATGATCATGGCACTTTAGCCATCATTGATACACGTAGCCAAATTGCATGGTTAGAGCCAACTCGACTAAATACACAAACAAATCATAGTTTTAACTATAAATTTGCTACTACATCTGATTTTACTAAGGTTTCTCGTAAAGTCGAATATGACTTACAAGACTGGTTATGGAATCTTTTTTGGCATTCTTCTGAATTTCAAAAGCTATCGCCTAAAGAAAACGAATATTACAAAATTGAGTATTGGCCTCAACCACATCAAAGCACAGATCGAAAAATTGCACTTTTACTTTCAGCATGTTTTATACAAGGAGCTCAACTTTCACAGGTAGCTTCACAACTCAAACTCCCTATTCAAACGGTTCAACAATTTATTTCCGCATGCATTATTTCAAATAATGGCGGTGTTATCCCAGCGTCAGAAAGTCATTATTTAAAATTAGAGGAAACCAAAGCCTCTAACGAACAACAAGGCTTTTTAAATAAGTTTTTCGGCAAAATCCGACGCCGATTTGGGCTATAAGGAATTCTATGATTCTTCAACAATATAAAATTGTATTTGCAGGAAGCATGGGTGCAGGTAAAACTGAAGCGATTAAATCTCTCTCCGAAATTCCTGTGCTTGCAACCGAAGCATTTAATACAGACAGTCAGGCACATAATAAAATGCAAACAACAGTTGGCATTGATTATGGTGAAATTACTTTAGATGACGGTGTTAAAATTGGACTTTATGGAACACCTGGACAAGCACGATTTGATTTCATTTGGCCAGTTATTTGCCAAGGTGCGTTGGGTGTGATTATCTTGGTTGATCATAATAGTAAAGTTCCTCTAGAGGAGCTAGAAGGCTATTTAGATACTTTTAAAGACTATACACAAAATATTTCGATCGGCATCACGCATGTTGATGAAAATAAAGGGCAACCGATTTCAATTTATCGAGATTGGTTAATTCAAAATGAGTATCAATATCCTCTGTTTTTTATTGATGCCCGAAAACAAGAACACATTCTGCTGATGATTGAATCACTGATTGCAGCATTAGAAGTCAATCTGAGAGCAACGAATTAATCATTTTGAAAGAGAAGAATTATGTTCAGCATTCCAAGTCAACAACGTACAGCGCCAAAGGAGTTGATCCATTTGGCTAAAGCTCAAGCCAATGACATATTGATGAATATTAGTGGCATTGATTATATTATGCTCTGCTCTACAGATGGTTTTGAATTGGCATCAGTTTACAAGAAGAATCCATATAATAGTACTAAGCTTGCTGCGGTGAGTAGTTCTATTCTGGCTATGGTGAGTGCCTTTTTAAAAGAGATTCAACTTACTGGCTGTCAAAGTATTACTTTAGATGCAGAAAATGGTAAGGCGATCCTGACCTCAATCCCTGCCCCCCACCACCCAATGGTTATGGTGACTTTAAGCAACAAAGACGTATTACTTGGTCAATTGTTATATAGCCTTAAGCAAGCAAGCGCAGCAATCATAGAAGCTGATCAAGCATAATTCATAACGCATAAATTAAGCTCTGATGAATGATCAATTTGTCAGAGCTTTTTTAATTTCGAAAATCCACATTCTATAATTTTCTTTTTTGAAGTATTGCAAATAACCCAACTATTCAGAACAAACCCTACTTATCCAGTTTTTAATATGCTTAAACAACAAGATAAATCATACAAATTCAAATGAATGGTAAAAAAAATTAAATGAATTATAAATATTTTTCAATTATGATTATTTTCGAACAAATCATAACCCAAAATATTCAAAAACGAAAATTTAAATGATTATGAAAAGGAGTTTGTTCACAAATAATTAAATTTAACGGAGAAGAACGATGAAGCTGGACAGCTTTAAATTTGCCGCTGGGGTTATGCTTTTAGCAGGTGGCGTATCTGCACAAAATGCATATGCTGATTCTTATGTATTTGTCACGAATACAACACCTCAAACGGTATCTGTACAAATCACTCAAACTGGAACGCATATTTTACAAGCTGGAAATGAGTGGGCTCAGGAAGCGACTCAAATCGCACCCTATGAGACTAAACGCGTGCTGCGAATGAATCGATACTCAGGCATAAAATCAGGTAAAACCTATAATTTTGACACTGTTGTAACGAGTGGAAATTCACAAGTAACGCTCAAACAAACCATGACAGGAACTTGGACAGGTAGTACGATTAAGAATGGTATCCAAACAGCAACCACGACATCGCCATGGTATTCTGATCGTGCAATTCATCGAATTAATACAACTTATGCAGGCTTATCTGCTCAGGCTGCGGTCAAAGCTGAATATACGGGTGGGTATGATGATTTCCACTACACAATTCACCAAAACACAGTGCAAGAACCTGTATCCAATAGCGCAGATGAATTAAAAGTACTGTCATACAATATTTATGCATTGCCTATGGTTGCAAGCAAAATTAGCGAACGCCTAGCAGAGTTACCAAATCATTTAAATGGATATGATGTCATTTTGCTTCAAGAAGCATTTTCATCATCACGGACTAGTATGCTGAATCAACTAGCCCAACAATATCCATATCAAACCCATGTTCCAGTTGGTTCAGGCTATAACTTATATGACAGTGGTGTCCTTGTTTTAAGTCGATATCCAATCGTAAAAACAGCTGAAATGATTTATCCAGATTGTACAGGAACAGATTGTTTTGCTGACAAAGGTGTAATTTATGCTGAGATCATCAAAAATGGAAAAGCTTATCACGTAACATCCACCCACACGGCTTCCTTCGATACAGATGAAGCACGTGCATTACGACAAGTCCAATTTAAACAAATCCGTCAATTAGTTAATCAGCAAAATATTCCTAGCTTCGATGCGGTATTAATGGGTGGTGACTTTAATGTAAATAAATTCTTATGGCCGCAAGATTATCAAGATATGCTGACCAATCTTAATGCAACTGCACCAATCAGTACTGGTTACACTGCTTCAACTTTTGACCCACGTGTCAACAAACTAGCTGGCGCAGCTGGTTCGGGTGGAACAACGGTTGAATATTTAGATTATGTCGTTTCTTCAAATACACATCGTCAGCCTATTCAATCTCGCAATGACGTTCGTATTTTACGTTCTACCGCAGATCCGCTTTATATGACTTGGGATTTATCAGATCACTTCCCTGTGATGGGACATTTTAACTACGGTCCCTAAGTAGGAAGTATTATGAATAAAAGACTATGGATCACATGCCTTATTGTTCTATTGGTCTTAATTGCGTTTGCAGTTTGGAAGAGCACCACCTCTTCCGCTGCTACGCAACAAACCAAAAATGAACAGTCCTCCAATCACACTGTGTCTAATTCAAATGATATACAAAACAGAAGTAAGGATGAGATATTGCAACAATCATTACAGACACAGTTACAGGCTTTACAAAAAATCCAGGCAATATTAACCAGTTTTTAAATCAATACCGAGCCAGTTGCCATTTAGATGACTGCAATGCTGCATTAACAAAAGCACTTAATGCCTATCCTGATCAAAAATTCGCTCAAACTGTGCAAAATTTATTGAAGCGTATGCCGCAATATGAACAGCAAATGCAAAGTACAGTATTATCAACGGCGCTATCCCCCAAAGAACGCTTTGATGCAATTTGGAAACTTAGAGAACAGATGCTAGGCAAAGACGAAGCGGCTTTAGGTTTTGGACAAGAACGTGAATATGCAGATTATCGTTTTGCTTATGCGAAACTTAAACAGAGTACGCAATTGAACCCTGAACAACGATTAGCTGCATTAGAAACGCTTCAACAAGAATATCCTCGATTAATGGAGCAAGAGGATAATTTTGCTCGTTATGAACAAGCTGTTCAGCTACTTGATGAAAAACAACCGACTGCTGAAACTCAACGTCTAAAACGAGAATTACAACAACGCTATCTCACACAACAAGAGCAATTAGACCTGCAATTTAAGCAACAACGTGAACAACAGCAGCAGCAGAAAGAGGATCAATACCAGCAAGCACTCAAACAACTGCAACAAGAAATGCAACCGCTCAAGTCTCAGCTTTCCGAAACTGAGTGGCAAAAGCAGTATCAACAACGTCTTGAAAGCTTGCGATCGAATCTGTTTCCTTGATTTTGATGCCATCTGATATACAGATGGCGACTATTTCAGCATCTCATTTTTTCACCTATACTGAGGTAAAAGTAAAACTCACGAAAAGCTTCTTTTTTGGAAATCAATGGAATGAATTACCCAAAACTGCAACATGACTTAAATACCGCACTAGAATCTGAAATCTTAGGTGAATTGGTTTTTCTAAATGCAGCAAAGCATACCCGCTCGACTGAGCAACAATATAAATGGAATGTCTTGGCTCAATTAGAAACTCAAACTTTGCATAAGTTACAGCAGTTTTTGATTCAAAATGGTCATACCGCAAAGATTCGACCACATATTAAATTACAAGCCAAAGCATCTGGGATTGCGATGGCAAAACTTCCTTGGAAAGTTGCGATGCATTTACTTAAACAAGGCACTGAACCGTTTATGAAAACGTTTGAGAGAATGAATCAACACGCTGATGCTCAGACTCAAACCTTTCTACAATATTTATTGGCACATGAACAAGCTTTAGCAGAGTTTGCAACACAAGAATTAAAGGGAAATTCGAGAAGTTCACTGAATGCTGTAGAGAAATTATTAAAAAGCTAGGTCTAGCCTAGCTTTTTAATTCATACGTTTTATGCAACTGTGACATTTAATAACAATTGTCGTTTTTTCACTTGTTGACCGACTTGACCAATGAGTTCATCAACAACACCATCCACATCAGATTTAATCTGTTGCTGGATTTTCATCGCTTCCAAGATCAACAAAGTTTGCCCTTTGGTAACGGTATCTCCAGCATTGACCAGTAGATTTACAATCGCACCATCCATTGGTGCTCGAATCTTCCCATCACCAATAACTTCAACCGCTTCAGGTTCTGCGTAAGTGCTATTCTCAATTATGAGATTGCCATTCGCCGTATCTAAATAAAGTTGATTTTGGTCAAGTACATAATTCAATTTACGGCGTATACCATCTACATCATAAATGATCTGTGTATCTTGAATCGCTAGAATCTTAATCTTGACTTGCTGATCACATAGCATAGCGATCAGTTGATCATGATCTGTTTGGACATGAAGTAATAGCTGTTGATCAGCACATTTTAGTTTTAATGGGAAAGGCACAGAAATACCTGTTTGCCATGAAACTTTCGCTTGGTTCAGTTGAGTGAACAATGCTGCAGCAACCGCAAGATTTTCCAAACTTGGCCCTTGTTGATGTAGGCTGACATCATCTTGAAAATGTTGTTGAATAAATGCGGTATTAGTATCACCTGCCACGACAATCGGATGACGTAATAAATTCACCAAAAACTGTTTATTACTGTTCACACCCAATAGCACACAATCATTTACTGCGCGCGCTAACAGACGAATCGCATCCTGACGAGTTTTACCATAAGCAATTATCTTCGCCACCATTGGATCATAAAACGGACTAATTTCACCCTGTTCTAACATACCATGATCAATCCGAACATTTGATAACATTCCATCAGAGCCTGCAGGTTTCCAATTGAGTACCTTTCCAGTTTGAGGCAAAAAATCCTGTCGTGGATCTTCTGCATATAAACGCACTTCAATTGCATGTCCATTTAAAGTGAGTTCATGCTGCTGTAGAGGTAAAGTTTCACCATTTGCGACACGGAGTTGCCATTCAACTAAATCGAGGCCCGTGATCATTTCTGTTACTGGATGCTCAACCTGTAAACGGGTGTTCATTTCAAGGAAATAAAACTCGCCTGATTGATCCAGTAAGAATTCAACTGTACCTGCACCGATATAGTCGCAAGCTTTGGCGGCAGCAACTGCAGCCTCGCCCATTTGCTGACGTAATTCAGGTGTCATCACGGGACAAGGTGCTTCTTCGACTACTTTCTGATGACGGCGCTGAATTGAACAGTCTCGTTCAAATAAATAAACGTAATTGCCATGCGTATCACCAAATACTTGAATTTCCACATGACGAGGTGCAATCACTGCTTTTTCAATAATCAGCTCACCTGAACCAAATGCATTTTCGGCTTCTGAACGCGCTGTTTTTAAAGCCTCGAGTAAATCAGCAGACTGGTGAACCAAGCGCATACCACGCCCACCACCCCCAGCAGATGCTTTCACCATCAAGGGGAAACCAATTTTTTCTGCTTGTTCTGCTAAATATTCGATATCTTGTCGATCACCTTCATAACCCGGTACACAAGGTACACCCGCCACAATCATGGCAATTTTTGACAAGCGCTTACTACCCATCAAATGAATCGCCGCGGCATTTGGACCAATAAAAGTGATGCCATGATCACTACAAGCTTGGGCAAAATCGGTATTTTCAGATAAAAATCCATAACCAGGATGAATAGCATCGGCACCAGTCTTTTTGCAGGCTTCGATAATATTGGTGATCGACAAATAAGACTCAGAGACTTTAGAAGTACCAATGTATACGGCCTCATCAGCCACTTGAACATGGCGAGCATTGGCATCTGCATCTGAATATACAGCAACTGTCTGGTAGCCCATCGCTTTCGCTGTTTGCATCACTCGAACTGCGATTTCACCACGATTCGCGACTAAAACTTTTGAAAATTTCATCATTGCTCAGTCCAAGTTGGTAAACGTTTTTGAATAAATGCCATCGTACCTTCTTGACCTTCTACTCCACCGACAGCTTGCGCAAATTGCTGTGCAGCATCATCAAGTAGAGAATCTAAAGGTTCATTCAAA